>JBOGGP010000110.1:0-7908 GCA_050744105.1 Acidimicrobiales bacterium | reverse complement strand
CCGCCGGCCCGTCCCGGCAGGCCAGCCCGCCGGGGCCCGGGTCCCGGCGGGGACGGTTTGGGGGGAGGACAGGTGGAGGGGCGCCAGGCCGTCTTAGAGCTCCTGGCCGCCCGGCGCCGGGCCGTGCGAGAGGTGTGGCTGGCCGAGGGGATCGACACCTCGGGCATCGTCGCCGAGATCACCGCCCTGGCCCGCTCCGCCGGCGTGGCCGTGCGCCCGGTGGCTCGTGGTCGCATCGCCGCCGCCGCCGGCACCACGGCCCCGCAGGGGGTGGTGGCCTTCGCCGAGGACGTGGCCGGGGTCGAGCTCTCCACCCTGGCCCGCCGGCGGCCCGGGGCGAGCCCGCCGTTCCTGGTCGTCCTCGACGGCGTGACCGACCCCCACAACCTCGGCGCCGTGCTGCGCACCGCCCTGTGCGCCGGCGCCACCGGGGCCGTCGTCGGTCGCCACCGCTCCGCCCACCTGAGCCCGGCGGCGGTCAAGGCGGCCGCCGGCGCCGTCGAGCACCTGCCGATGGCCCTGGTCGCCGGCGTGCCCGCCGCCCTGGCCGAGCTGCGCGCCGCGGGCATGTGGACGGTGGGCCTCGACTCGGGCGGGGAGGCCGACCTGTGGTCCCTGGAGGTGGCCACCGAGCCCGTGGCCCTGGTCCTCGGAGCCGAGGGTGGCGGCCTCTCCCGCCTGGCCCGCCAGCGCTGCCAGGTGGTCGCCCGCGTCCCCCTTGCCGGCCCGCTGCCGTCGCTCAACGTGGCCGCCGCCGCCGCGCTGGGCTGCTTCGAGGTGGCTCGCCGACGCCGGGCCTGAGCCCGCTTCACCGGGTCCCTCGCCATTCCGCGCGACGGTTGCCACCTGGCCCGCCAAAGACTGATTTGGGGCATTGTTCCTGGTAGCTGTGTTAAAAGAGGTCGACAGCAGTCGATCGGGTCGGCGTTGACAAGGCGGCGCTGGCTGGCTAGAAGTGACTAGTCAATTCTGGCCTGCCGGCCCTGTACCGCTCGGGGCTCCGACGATGTCCTTTCTCCAACTCGTCGCCACTATGAGTGGGCTCAGTGACGACGAACTGGTCGCTCTCGGCGTGTCGATCCCGGCCTCTCGGGGGCCGGCGACGGGCCCGCCCCGGCCTGGGAGGAGCTGACCACCGATCACGGCGCCGGGGACCCGGCCGACGAGGTGATCTCGAGGGAGCCTGACCGGGCTGGGTGCCAGGCTGCGGGAATAAAGCAACGAATGGGTAGCTTTATTCGGGCAGGAGGTACGGACATGAGCGTGGCGATAATCACCGGAGCGTCGAGGGGCCTGGGCCGGGCACTGGCCGTGGAGCTGGTGGCCCGGGGCTGGGCCGTCGTCGTCGACGCCCGTGACGCCGGCGCCCTGAGGGCGGCGGAGGCCGACATCGGGGCCTCGGTGGAGGAAGGCGACGGGGGCATGGCCACGACGGCGCCGGGAGCGGGGAGGCCACCGGCCGGTGCCCGGGTGGTGGCCCTGCCCGGCGACGTCAGTGACGCGGGGCACCGGGCCGACCTGGTGGCCGCCGCCGCCCGGCTCGGCGGTGTCGACCTGCTGGTCAACAACGCCAGCGTCCTCGGGCCGTCGCCCCAGCCCAGCCTGGGGGCCTACCCCCCCGACGAGCTGCGCCACGTATACGACGTCAACGTGGTGGCCCCCCTGGCCCTGGCCGCCCTGGCCCTGCCCCACCTGCGCCGGGCGCCCTCGCCCCGGGTCATCAACCTCACCTCCGACGCCTCGGTCGAGCCCTACCCGGGCTGGGGCGGCTACGGCTCGTCCAAGGCCGCCCTGGACCACGCCAGCGCCATCCTGGCCGCCGAGGAGCCCGGCATCGCCGTCTTCGCCCTCGACCCCGGCGACATGCGTACCCAGATGCACCAGGAGGCCTTCCCGGGCGAGGACATCTCCGACCGGCCGCTGCCCGAGGCGGTGGTCCCTGCCGTCGTCGCCCTGGTGGAAGGGGACCGGCCGAGCGGCCGGTACCGAGCCTCGGACCTGCTGGCGGCCGGCGGGGGGCCGGGCGGCGGGGGGCCGGGAGCATGAGCCCGGTGGCGTCGTTCGTACTGCCCTCCCGGCTCGAGGCGGGCTCCCCCCCCGAGTCGCGCGGCATCCCCCGCGACGGGGTGCGGATGATGGTGGCGGCCCGGGCCGCCGGCACCATCGTGCACAGCCACTTCCGCGCCCTGGGCGGCTTCCTGCGCGAGGGCGACCTGGTGGTCGTCAACACGTCAGGGACCCTGGCGGCCGAGCTGGACGGCACCGACTCGTCGGGCCGCCCCCTCCAGGTCCACCTCTCCACCGAGCTGCCGGCCGGTCTGTGGAGCGTCGAGCTGCGCCGGCACGGGCGACCCTGGCTGGACGCATCCCCCGGTGAGCGGGTCGACCTGGCCGGGGGTGGACGGGTGGCCGTGCTCAGCCCCTATTCCCGCCCGGGGCCCCCGGGTCAGGCGGGGGTGCGCCTGTGGGTGGCCTCCCTGGCCCTTCCCGAGCCGCTCCATCCCTACCTGGCCCGGCACGGCCGTCCCATCGCCTACGGCTACGTGGCCGGCCGGTGGCCCCTGTCGAGCTACCAGAACGTCTACGTGACCGAGCCGGGCTCCGCCGAGATGCCCAGCGCCGGCCGGCCCTTCACCCCCGAGCTCGTCACCACCCTGGTGGCCTCCGGCGTGGGCGTGGCCCCTGTGGTCCTGCACACCGGGGTGGCGTCCCTCGAGGCGAGCGAGCCCCCCTATCCGGAGTGGTACCGGGTGCCGGCGGCCACCGCCAACCGCGTCAACGACACCCATCGCGACGGCGGCCGGGTGGTGGCCGTTGGCACCACGGTGGTGCGCGCCCTCGAGACGGTGGCCGGCGAGCGCGGCGGCGTGCACCCGGGCACGGGCTGGACCGATACCGTCGTCACCCCCGAGCGGCCGCCACGGGCGGTGGACGGGCTGCTGACCGGGTGGCACGAGCCGGAGGCGTCCCACCTGGCCCTCCTGGAGGCGGTGGCCGGCCGGGACCTCCTCGACCGGTGCTACGCCGCCGCCGTCGAGGAGGGCTACCTCTGGCACGAGTTCGGCGACGTCCACCTGGTCCTTCCGTGAGCCGCCCCGGGGGGGCCGAGCCCGCCGTCGCTCCCGCCGGCCCGGGCCGACCGCCCCTCGAGGCGGTGCCCCCCACCCGGCGGGCCATCCTCCTCGCCCTCAAGCGCCAGGGCGTGATGGGCGTCCCCGAGCTCGCCGGCACCGTCGGCCTCAGCGTGGCCGCCACCCGTCACAACCTGGGGCGGCTGGCCGACGACGGGCTGGTCACCCACCGCAGCGAGCCCCGGGGCCGGGGCCGGCCGGCGCACCTCTACGAGCTGGCCCCCCTGGCCGAGGCGCTGTTCCCCAAGCGCTACGGGGATCTCACGACCGAGCTGCTGGGCTACCTGGGCGGGGCGGCGGCCGGGGCCGTCGACGACCTGTTCGACCAGCGGGGCCGGAGGCGGCTCAGGGAGGCGGAGCCCCGCCTGGCCGGGATGACCCTCGACGAGCGGGTGGAGGAGCTGACCCGCATCCTGGACCAGGACGGCTACCTGGCCGGCGCCGAGCGGCTGTCGGACGGCTGGAGGATCGTCGAACACAACTGCGCCATCCTCTCGGTCGCCGCCGGCTTCTCCCAGGCCTGCTCCAGCGAGCTGGCCTTCCTGCGCCGGGCCCTGCCCGGTGCCCGGGTGGAGAGGGTGGCCCACCGCATGGACGGGGCCCACGTGTGCGCGTACCGGGTGGAGGAGGTTCCGTCGGGGAGCGGTCCTGGCCACCAGGAGGACCAGGAGGACGAGCCAGACCAGACCTGAGAGCACCTGCCGCCGGCGAAC
The DNA here is from genome assembly GCA_050744105.1 of Acidimicrobiales bacterium. GTDB lineage: Bacteria > Actinomycetota > Acidimicrobiia > Acidimicrobiales > Palsa-688 > JBOGGP01. Next base: position 4,064 of record JBOGGP010000110.1, on the reverse strand, counting down.
TTTTCTTGGAGCCTCCTTGCCAGTAGATGCAGACCGCGATAGTGTGGTCCTTGCCCAGGACGAGACGCACCCGCCAGCGTCCGTCCTTCCCGCCAGCACCCCCCCGGACCCCCGGGGGGGTGCACGGCGCGTCCGACCCACTGGCCCCGGGTCCGTGCCGGGCCGGTGCGGACCATCTATGCTCAGGGCAAACGGTCAGGGACGCCGGGGACGAGCGCCACCAGGAAGGGGCCAACGATGACCTGCAGGCTGTGCCGCGACCTCGACCGGCGCACCTTCGTCGGCCTGCTCGGTGCCGGCCTGGCCGCCATGCTGGGTGGCTGCGGCGCATCGGCCCGCCCGACCACCGGGACGCTCGGGACCGGCAGGGGACGGCCGGGGCCACGGCCGGCCGGGGTCAGCCGCACCGGGCCGACGACGACGGTGGCACCGACCACCACCACGGGCCCCCCGCCGCTCCCACCCATCCCTTCGCCCGTACCCGGGCCGGCCACGGTGTTCAGCCAGGGACCACCACAGGCCAGGGCGGCCAACCAGGTGGCCATCACCATCGACGACGGCTTCTGCCAGGAGTGCGCCGCGGGCTATGCCCAGTTCGCCCAGCAGTCGGGGATCCACATCACGTTCAATCCCAACGGCACCTACAACCAGATATGGGCTCCGCTGGCCCCGACCCTCGGGCCCCTGATCGAGGCCGGCCAGGTCCAGATCGGCAACCACACCTACAGCCATCCCGACATGACCAACCTGAGCGACACCGGGGTGCAGGCCGAGCTGGAGAAGAACGAGGAGTGGATCCAGTCCACCTTCGGGATCACCTCCCGGCCGTGGTGGCGCCCGCCGTACGGGTACCACAACTACCGCACCGACGCCGCTGCCGGCCAGGTCGGCTTCACCAACGTCTTGATGTGGAACGGCAGCTACGGCGACTCGGGCCTGCTCACCCCCCAGGTGCTCCTGGCCGACGCCCAGCAGTACCTCCAGGCCGGGGTGGTCATGCTCGGTCATGCCAACTACCCGACGATCCTGGGGCTGTTCGGCCAGATCCAGGAGCTGATCGCCGAGCGCAACCTGACGACGGTGACTGTCGACGAGATGTTTGGGACCAGCCGCCAGTCGGGCCAGGCGGTGACCACGTAGCCCGCCTTGCTAGCCTGCCCCGGATGCCAGAGGGGAGGCGTTTTCGGCGGCCAGCGCGCAGAGGCGCCGGCCCCCGGCCGGAGGGGTGAGCGCCCGGACGCGGCGATCCCGCCGGCCGGTGGTCCTGGTCCTGGCAGGTGCCGTGCTGATGGTCACGGCGGTAGTCGTAGCCGTCGCCGGGACCGGCGGGGGTCAGACCCCGGTCACCTTTCCCTGCGGCGTCCGGGCGTGCCGGACCGGTCAGACCCCGGTGCCGCTGCGGGCCTTCGAAAGCGCCTACGTGGCGGCCGACCCCAGGTCCCCCGATCACGTGGTGGTCACCGACGCCGATCTCCTGGCCACCCGCTGCGCATGGCACACGAGCTTCGACGGCGGAAAGCACTGGATCGACGGCAGGTTCGAGCTGCCGGCCGGGTACTCCGGCTGCCGCATCGACCCGCCGTCTGGGGGACACGTCCCCAACGGCAGCGTGGGCATCGGTTCGGGCGGCCGGGTCTACGCCGTCTTCGGGTCGGCCAGCGGCGCCGACCCTGGTCGCGAGAGCGTGATGCTGGCCATCTCGACCGACGGGGGCCGCACCTTCGGGCCCGCCGCGGTGGCGGTGGCGCCTCCCGGAGCCGGGCTGGGGCTGGCCCGGCTGCTGATGACGGTGGTGGCCCGCCCGGCCGGTCCCGGGGGGGCCAGCAGGGACATCCTCCTGGTCTCGACCTGGGAGTGCCACGTCACCCCGGCCGGCACCGCGTGCGACCAGGCCCTCTTCTCCCGTTCCGACGACGCCGGGGCCACGTTCAGCGCGCCCGTGGTGGTCAACCAGCCCCCGGGGGGCCAGAACCCGTCGCAGCCGGCGATGGGCGCGGACGGGACGATCTACGTGCTGTTCCAGCGCCGGTTCTCCAACGGCCCGGTGGACCTGCTGCTGGCCAGGTCCTCGGACAACGGCGTGACCTTCACCGAGTCCAAGGTCGATACCGAGCAGGCCATCGGGGTGGCTTATGACCCGGCCAAGCTGGTCGTCGATCCCAAGAACGGCGCCCTGTGCGCGGCGTGGAGCGACAGCCGGGTGGGGAGCCAGCAGATCTTCTTCAGGATGTCGAAGGACCAGGGCAGGACGTGGGCGCAGGCCACCCTGCTCAGCCCGGATCCCAACTACACCGGCAGCAGCAGGTCGCCGAGCATGGACATCGCCGCCGACGGCCGCATCGACGTGGCGTACTACCACACCTCTCCGGGCACGCCGAACTTCGACGACGTCTACCTGGACTCGTCCACCGACGGAGGGGCCAATTTCGCCGTGGTCCAGGTCAACTCCAAGCCGGTGGACCGCAGCCTGGGCTACTCGGGGCCAGCCGGCAGCCTGGGCGAGGTGGGCAACTACTACCCCCCGGCCGTCTCCTCTCTCGACTCCGTGGCCTACGTGGCCTGGAGCGACACCGCCAACGCCACCCCCCTGACCCACACCCAGGACGTGCGGGTCCGCACCATCCCCTTTGCCGCTCGGTGAGCTCCCTCCGGCTGGGATCGTCGGGTCTAGGGTCGATGACCATGTCGGAGGTGCCCCGGATGCTGGACCGCTTGATCGAGCAACGTGACGCCATCGGCGAGCTGTGCCGGCGTCACGGGGTGGGCAGGCTGGCGGTGTTCGGGTAGGCGGCGACCGACGGGTTCGATCCGGAGCGAAGCGACGTCGAGGACACCCGCCAAGAGCTCTATGCGGCGTGACCCCCGGACCCTTCTGTGGGACGCCCGTCGAGCCGCCGGGCAGGTCAAGTCGTTCGTCGATGGCCGGTCGCGGGAGGACTACGAGGCCGATGTCATGCTGCGCTCGGCGGTCGAGCGCCAGTTCGAGATCATCGGCGAGGCGCTGAGCCAGCTTTCCCGCGACGCCCCCGAGATCTCGAGGGACATTTCCGACGTTTCCCGCATCGTGGCGTTCCGGAACGTGCTCATCCACGCCTACTGTATGCCAGGGTCGATGACAGCCTGGTGTGGTCGGTCGCCACGGAGAAGCTGGAGGCGCTGCTCGCCACGCTGAACGAGCTGCTGGGAGAGGGGGGCCATGACCACGGCTGACCTGTCCAACCCGATCCTCAACCCGCCGTACGACCCTCCCGAGGCGTACTTCGAGATCGGCCGGCAGGGTCCGACGGGGCGGGTGCTGGCCGGCCGCCGGCCGAGCGAGTCGTTCGTCCCAGTGCCCCAGACCGGCAGGGGTCGGAAGGCAGGCGTCGACGTCGAGGAGTTGACGCTCGATTTCGACGCCACCGGTGAGCGGCGCGAGCAGAACACCCTCATCGACGACATCCGCGGCGAGGTCGAGCGATGGCGGGCCAACAACTGGAAGGGGGTCACCCCTTACACCCGCAAGCTCCTCGCCCATCGGGCGGCCGGCGTGCCAGTGGGCGACGACCCGGTGTTGTACTGCCAGCGGGAGGCGGCGGCGACCGCCATCTTCGTGGCCGAGGTGACCGGCCGGGATGGCACGGCCGACTAACTGCTACCAGACTCGATCGGGTGGGCGGCTGAACCAAAAAGGTCCTGTTCAGGCGAGCCCGAGGTCGGGTTCGAACCGACGACCTGACGCTTACAAGGCGCCTGCTCTGGCCAACTGAGCTACTCGGGCGGGTTGGGCCTTATCCTATAAGGGTTCTTTGGCTCTCGGGACCGGCGCCCGGCGCCTCGAGGTTGTCCCGGCGAGCGTGGAAGTTTGAGGTGACGGTCCCCCGCATGAGACCTGCCAGGTGGTAGGTGTCGGGCGTCCTGAACAAGACATCCGACAGGAGGAGGACCGTCATGACCGACAACTACCAGATCAAGGCGACCCGCGCCGGGACCGGCCGGGCGACGCCGAAGAAGAAGCGGACCGGGGGCGCCGGTATCGTAACGCCATCGTCACGCACGGGAGACGAGGGCCTGCCGGGGTGTGC
>JBOGGP010000109.1:0-7923 GCA_050744105.1 Acidimicrobiales bacterium | reverse complement strand
CCAGAACTCCGCTGCACTCGCCCGGCGGGGCAGAGAGCGTCCGCATCTGGCCTCCGAACTACTCTCGGGAACCCTCAGCACAGCGAAAACCCGCCCTGGCGGAGGTTGCGTGAAAGACCGAGGCTAGTTAGCGAAATGTGTGGGTTCGACGACTCTCCGGGCGTTCAGACCGGCCCAGAAGGCCATACGCACAGGTGCGGGAGCCAGGTCCTGGGACGAGGGGCCGGCGGTCTTCAGCGAGGCGGCGTCGCCCGCTGCCGGTGGCTCCGGTAAGGACCGCCCAGGGGGGACCGCAGCTCAGATGGGACGCAGCGCGACCACCGGGATATCACGGGAGGTGTTGGCCTGGTACTCGTCGTAGGCGGGCCATACCGCGGTGACCGCCGGCCACAGGCGGGCCTTTTCGTCGGGCTTGACCGTGGCGGCATGGGCGGTGAACACCTGGGGGCCCACCTGGACGGTGACGGTGGGTGACTCGATCAGGTTGAGATACCACATCGGGTGGTGGTCGTCACCGCCCTTGGAGGCCACCACCACGTAGTCGTCGCCGTCACGGGCGTAGATGAGGGCGTTGCGGCGCAGCCGGCCGCTGCGCCGGCCCCGGGTGGTGAGGACCAGGCAGGGCGCCCCCTGGAGCTCGGTGGCCTCCAAACCGCCGCTGTCGACGTAGCGGCGGGTGTGCTCGGCCACCCAGTCGCTGGCGCTGTCCAGGGCCACCTCGTCAGGCGCCATCACCGGGTCACCTCCACCCCGACACCCTCGCCCAGGAAGGACAGGTGGCCCTCCAGGGCGGCGGCGGCGGGGTCGGGGGTCTGGTAGGCGCAGGCCACGTCGGCCAGGCGGGCGCCGCCGGCGTCGACACTCCAGTACGAGGCCTCGCCCTTGTAGGGACATGTGGTCCGGGTCTGCGACGGCGACAGCATGTCCTGGGCCACGTCGGCCGCCGGCAGGTACCACCGGGTGGGCAGCCCGGTCTCGAACACAGCCAGGCTGTCGTCGCTCTCGGCCACCACCTCGGCGCCGGCCCGCACCACCACATGTGCCGCCGAGCGGCGGACGTCGACCCGGTGGAACGGGTCCCGAGGATGGCCGTGGACCTCGTCCTCCTCCTCCAGCCACCGGTCGAACTTCTCGGTGTAGGGCGCCAGCAGGCCGGACAGGTCCGGCGCGCCCGCCCCCGCCTCGGGGTACTCCCAGAAGGCATCGTGGACGGCGCGGTCGCCGGCCACCAGGTCCCAGTAACGGGCGTCACCCTTGAACGGGCAGTGCGAGGTGGTGCTGCTGGGGCGCAGCAGGTCCGTACGCACGCCGGCCGACGGGAAGTACCACCGGGGCAGCATTCGGGTCTCGTGGAGCATCCGAGCCGCAGTCGTGTCGACCACCGTCACGTCCCCCACCTGGCCCCGGATGCGGCGGTCCAGGCCGTGGACGAAGAGGAGGTGGGCCGGTGCCGACGGCAGCTCGATGTTGAGCGTGCCTCCCGTCGGGCGGCCCAGCGGGGCGATGGAACCCATGGTCAACGACATGACCCAGTCCTACCCGCACACGGCTCCTGCCCGAACACGACGGGGCCGCTCCGCCGGGAATCACTTGACACGCCCGGCCAGCGAGACGAGAATGGCTCGTATCGGAACGGCTCTGGATCGTTTCGATTTGACGGCAGGTTCGGTTCGACGGCAATCGGAGGTAGGCAACCTGATGTCCAACGGCAGGGCGGCAGCAGGGGCCCCCGAAGACGGGGTGGCAAGGAGCCCGCACCCGGCGGCACCCGCGGCCCAGGAGCCAGCCGGCCCTCGGTCCCACGGGGGTCGTCAGCTGGACCCGACCAGGGACGACGCCATCTGCGCAGCCACGTTGGAACTGCTGGCCGAGAGGGGCTACGACTGCCTCACCGTGGAGGCGGTGGCGGCCCGGGCCGGCGCCGGCAAGGCCACGGTGTACCGCCGGTGGGCATCCAAGGAGAAGATGGTGGCCGACGCCCTCAGCCTCCTCGCCCCCCCCGCCCCCCTGCCCGACACCGGGTCGCTGCGTGGGGACTGCGAACACCTCTGCACCGCCCTCTCCAACGCTCCCGACGAGGTCACCGTCAGGATCACCCAGGGACTGACCTCCGCCCTGTGCCGCAACCCCGAGCTGATGACCATCTTCCACCGCCACTTCATGGAGCCGCGAAGGGAGGCGCTGGCGGTGATGCTGCGCAGGGCCGTGGCCCGCGGCGAGATGCCTGCCGGCAAGGACATCGACCTGCTGACCTCGCTCGTGCCCGCCCTCATGTTCTACCGCAAGCTCGTCACCTGCTCGCCCGCCGACGCCGACTTCGCCCGGCGGGTGGTCGACCAGGTGCTCGTGCCGGCGGCCACCGCCCCCCTGCCCGTACCAGCCCAAGAAGGGACCCAGCCCGATGCCTCCTGAGCCCACAACCGCTCCTTCCCAGACCAGCTACGACGGCACCAACCCGCGCCTAGGCCTGGCTCTCGTCGTCATCTCCGCTGCCCAGCTGATGGTGGTGCTGGACGCCACCATCGTCAACGTGGCCCTGCCCTCGATCCACCGGGCGCTGCACTTCTCGATCGCCGACCTGGTCTGGGTCACCACCGCCTACTCCCTGACCTTCGGGGGCCTGCTGCTCTTCGGCGGGCGGACCGGGGACCTCTACGGCCGGCGGCGCATGTTCATGGTCGGCATCGGCCTGTTCGCGGTCGCCTCCCTGCTCGGTGGCCTGGCCACCACATCCATCTGGCTCGTCCTGGCCCGCGCCCTGCAGGGCGTCGGCGGCGCCATCGCCGCGCCCACCGCCCTGTCGCTGATCACCACCAACTTCCCCGAGGGCAAGCCCCGCAACCGGGCCATGGGCGTCTACGCGGCGATGGCCGGCGCCGGCTCGGCCGTGGGCCTGCTGGCCGGCGGGGTCCTGACCGACATCGCCTCCTGGCGCTGGGTCCTGTTCGTCAACGTCCCCATCGCCGCCCTGGTCCTGTTCCTGACGCCCCGGGCGCTGCGCGAGTCCGAGCCGGGCAGCGGCCGGCTCGACGTCCCCGGCGCCCTCACGGCCACGGCGGGCATGGCCCTGCTGGTCTACGGCCTGATCAACGCCGCCACCCACAGCTGGGCCTCGGCATCCACGGTGGCGACCCTGGCCGTCGCCGCCGTCCTGCTGGTGTCTTTCGTGGTGATCGAGAGGCGCACTCCCCACGCCCTCATGCCGCTGCGCATCTTCTCCAAGCGCGACCGCTCTGCCTCCTACCTGGTCATGCTGTTCGTCGCCGCCGCCCTCTTCGCCATGTTCTTCTTCCTCACGCAGTACCTCCAGAACGTGAAGGGCTACAGCCCGCTGAAGACCGGACTGGCCTTCCTGCCTCTCTCGGGCCTCATCGGCATCGGCGCCCAGACGGCCTCGGCCCTGGTGGGGCGCATCGGCGTGCGGCCCCTGCTGCTGGTTGGCACCGCCGGCGCCACCACAGGTCTGGGCTGGCTGTCGCAGATCTCGGTGTCGACCACGTACCTGGGCCTCATCGTGCCCCTCGGCATCCTGGCCCTCGGGATGGGGCTGGCCTTCGTGCCCCTCACCCTCACCGCGGTGCAGGGGGTCAGCCGGGGCGAGGCCGGGCTGGCCTCCGCCCTGCTCAACAGCGGCCAGCAGGTCGGCGGCGCCATCGGGCTGTCGGTCCTGTCCACCGTGGCGGTAACGGCCACCCGCTCCAAACTGGCTGCCGTGCACGGCCAGGGAGCCCACGGCATGAAGGTGGCCCTGACCCACGGCTACGCCGACGCCTTCGGGGTGGGAGCAGCCCTCGCCCTGACCGCCTTCTTGGTGGTGGCCGCCGGCATCCGGGTCGGGACCCCGGCCCAGCCGGCCGAGGCCGTCGAGCTGGCCCCCGCCGCCGGCTGAGCCACCAGCGCCACGCCCAGCGCCGGCGCCGGCGGTCATGCCCGGGTGACGTCGCCGCTAGCGTCGGCGGTCATGCCCAGCGGCGCCGACGATCCGTCCGCGGCGGCAGCCGGCGCCCTGGACGGCCCGGTCAGAGTGCTGGTGGTCTCGGCCAGCATGGGCGCCGGCCACGACGGGGCGGCGCGGGAGCTGGCCTCCCGGCTGGTCGCCCTCGGTCACCCGGTGGAGGTGCGTGACCTGCTCGAGGCGGCGCCGTTGAGGCTGGGGGCGGCCCTGAGGGGGGCCTACCAGCTCGAGCTCGAGCACGCCCCGGCGGCATACGACCTGACGTACCGCTTCTGGTACCGGGTGCCGTGGCTGTGCCCCCCGTTGGCCTGGCTGGTGGCCGCCCTCACCCGCCGGCGCCTGCTGGCCTGGGTGGCCGGGGCGGGCGCCCGGGTGGTGGTGTCCACCTACCCGCTGGCCACCATCGCCCTCGGGCACCTACGGGCCACGGGCGCCCTGTCCGTGCCGGCCGTCAATTTCATAACCGACTTCGGCGTCCATCCCATGTGGGTCCACCGCGGCATCGACCTCAACCTGGCCGTGCACCCGGCGGCGGGGCGCTCTGCGGCGGCTCGCAGCGGCGGCCCGGTCGTGCCGTGCGGGCCGGTGGTCTCCGACGACTTCCGACCGGGCGGCGACCCCGGGGGACGGCGAGAGGCAGCTCGCCAGCGGCTCGGTCTGGCCGCCGGCGAGCGGGCCGTGCTGGTCGTGGCCGGGTCGTGGGGGGTGGGCGGGGTCATGGAGACCTTCATGCTCGTCGCCGGCGACGGCCGCTTCGTGCCGGTGGTGGTCTGCGGTCGTGACCAGGCCCTCCACGCCGCCGTGACCCGGGCGGCCACCGCGCTGGCCGGGCGCTCGGTGGTCCTGGGCTGGACCGACCAGATGCCCGGGCTGATGGCCGCATCGGATGTGCTGGTGGAGAACGCCGGCGGGCTGACCTCCCTGGAGGCGATGTGCAGCGGCCTGCCCGTGGTCAGCTTCCAGCCCATCGCCGGCCACGGCAAGGAAAACACGGCGGCCATGGCCGCCGCCGGCGTCAGCCGCCTCGCACCCGGGCCGGCTCAGCTGCTCGACGCCCTCGACTTCCTGTCTGTCCCGGGACCGGCCCGCGACGCCCAGGTGGCCGCCGGGCGGGCGGCCTTCGCCAGCGACGCCGCCGCCCACGTCGTCGAGGTGGCGAGGCGGGGGAACGCCGGGGACCGGTGGGCCGGGGCCAGCGGGGGCCGGCGGGCCGGGGCCAGCGAGGGCCGGTGGGCCGGGGCAAGCGGGCGAGCCGGGGACGGCGGGGGACGGCGGGCCGGGGACGGCGGGGGCCGGTGACCGGGGGAAGGCCAGCCCTGGTCGGCTTGGCCGGGCTGGGGGCCGGCGGCCTGGTGGGCCACGGCCTGCCCGCCGTGGTCGCCTGGCGCCAGGCCCGCAACCGCCTCCTCCCCGACCTGGCCGGCGTGGGCCGGCCCGGCCACGTCGCCCTGACCTTCGACGACGGCCCCGACGCCGCCTCCACCCCCCACGTCCTCGCCGCCCTCGACGAGCTCGGCTGGCGGGCCACATTCTTCTTGCTCGGCTCCCAGGTGCGCCGGCACCCCTCCCTGGCCGAGGAGGTGGCGGCGGCCGGCCACGAGATCGGCGTCCATGGCGACACCCACACCAGCCACCTGCGCCGCCCGTGGACCTGGACGACCGGCGACGTGGCCCGAGGCGCGGAGGTGGTGGGGGACGTGACCGGCACCGAGCCCCGGTGGTTTCGCCCCCCTTACGGCGCCCTGTCGTCGTCCTCCCTGGTGGCCGCCCGGGCCTGCCGGCTCCAGACCGTGCTGTGGACGACCTGGGGCAAGGACTGGCGGGCCGACGCCACCCCGGCCCGGGTGGCTGCCACCGTGGCGCGCACCTGGCACCCCGGCGCCACCGTGCTGCTGCACGACACCGACGTGACCTCAGCCCCCGGGAGCTGGCGGGCCACCCTCGGCTCCCTGCACCTGCTGGCCCAACGCTGGGCCGGCGCCGGCCTTGAGATCGGCACCCTGGGCGACCACGGCATCGGGGAGAGCGGCTGAACCAGCGGGCGCCCAGCGACCACCCACCCGGCCGCCGTCCTGGTGGCCCGCTCAGCCCCGGGTGGGCGCCTCGGTGGTGTGGGCCAGGTCGGTCGTGACCAGCTGGGACCTCATTACCTTGCCGGTGGCGTTGCGGGGCAGGGCGGGCAGGAACGCGATCCGGCGGGGCACCTTGTAGCGGGCCAGGTGGTCACGCACGTGGTCCCTGAGCTCGTCCGCGGCGACGTTCACCCCCTCCCGGAGCACGACGTAGGCGTCCAGGCGCTGACCCCAGGCATCGTCGTCGACCCCGACCACCGCCACCTCGGCCACCGCCCGATGGCGGGCGAGGAGGTCCTCCACCTCGAAGGGGAAGACGTTCTCGCCGCCCGAGACGATCATGTCGTCGTCGCGGCCGTCGACGTGGAGCCGGCCGGCGCCGTCCAGATGGCCGACGTCCCCGCTGGCCATGTAGCCGCCCACCACCTCCCGGCTGCCGCCGCCGCTGTAGCCGTCGAAGCTCAGCCGGCTGCGCACGAAGATGCGCCCCGGCTCCCCCGGTCGGACCTGGCGGCCGTCGGGTCCCACCAGGCGAAGCCGAGCCCCGGGCAGGGGGCGGCCGGCCGTGGCCGGCGCGGCGCGCAGGTCAGCCGGCGTCGCCACCGACGCCCACCCGACCTCGGTGGAGCCGTACAGGTTGTAGACGACCTCGCCGAAGCCGTCCATGAACCGGGTGGCCAGGCCCCCCGGCAGTGCCGAGCCGGAGACGGCCACCACCCGCAGCGACGAGACGTCACGGGCCGCCCGGGCCGGCGCCGCCAGCTCCATGATGCGCTGGAGCATGACCGGCACGCCAACCAGCACGGTGGCCCGGTGGGCCTCGATCAGGGCCAGGGTGTCGCCTGGGTCGAAGCGCTCGACCATGACCAGGGTCGACCCGAGGGCCAGCCCGACGGCCACGTTGGCCAGCCCCCAGGAATGGAAGGCCGGGGCGGCCACCACGGTGGTGTCGGACGCGCGCAGCGGGATGCGCGACAGCAGCGCGGTCAACGCCCCCACCTCGGCGCCGATGTGGCGGCGGGCCCCCCGGGGTGCCCCGGTGGTCCCCGAGGTAAGGACCACCTGGGCCCCGACCACGCCAGGTGCCGCCGGGCCCGGCCGGCTGCCCCCCGCCAGCATGCCGGCGAAGCTGGCCAGCACGCCGGCGCCGGTGTACCCGGCGCCGGCCGTCACCACCAGCTCGAACCGGCCTCGGAGGCTCTGGGCGGCGGGCAGCAGGTCCTCGTCCACCACCACCGCCCGGAGCCTCTCGCGCCGGGCCGTCGCCTCGAGCTGGGGGCCGGCGAAGCCGGTGTTGAGGTGGACGGTGTCGGTACCCAGTCTGGCCAGGGCCACGATTGCGGTGACGAAGTCACGGTGATTGCGGGCAAGCAGGCCCACCCGGTCCCCCGGCCCCCAACCGAGGTCGGCCAGGCCGGCGGCAACAGTGGCCGTCCGCCGGTCCATCTCCCCGAAGCTGAGAGCGCCCGCTCCGTCGGCCAGGGCCACGCGCTGGGGCCAGCGGGCGGCCCCCGCCGCGTAGGTCGCCCCCAGGTTGAGCCCGCAGCTGCGCAGGGCCTGCGCCACCCTCCACAGCTGGCCGGGCCGGTAGGGCCCGAGCATCCCCGAGCGGGCCAGGCCGCTGGCGCCGGCGCCGAGACCGGCGGCGCGGCGGTACGCGTCGGCCCACACGAGGGGCCAGCCTACGCGACCCCCCACGGCTGTAGCTCTCCGCCGGCCTGGCGCCCCGACCGCCAACGGTCGAGCAGGGGCAGTTACCATCTGCTGCCAGCAATGGCGACCGCCCAGTCTCACCAGGGACCGGGGGGGTGCCGCCACCGAGTGGCTACCGCTGTCGGGCGGGCGGCCGCTGTCGGGCGGGCGGCCGCTGTCGGGCGGGCGGCCGCTGTCGGGCGG
>JBOGGP010000108.1:0-7947 GCA_050744105.1 Acidimicrobiales bacterium | reverse complement strand
GCACGGCGCAGGCTGCCGCCGCCGATCTGGACTCGTCCCGCCTCGATGTGGCCCTCGCCGCCCTCCCCGGGGTCCAGGTGGGATATCAGCACGGCTGGGACCGAGTGATGGCCGAGGTAGAAAACCCCTCCACGCCCTATCAAGCCGGGGTGCTGTTGCGTCCGGCCACGATCGCTCAGGTGGCCGCTACCGCCACCGGAGGCGAGCGCATGCCCCCCAAGACCACGTACTTCCACCCCAAGCCGCGCACCGGAATGGTGTTCCGCTCACTCGGTCCCTTTGATTGACGACACGCCCTCGCAAGCTCCGTCACTCGGACGACACCCCGAGCTAAGGCTGTAGCGGGCCAGCAGTGAGCGATGGAGGTGCGGCAGATGGATCCGAGCCCCAAGAACGGTTTGGCGTGGCGCCCATATCCACTCGCAGGCGACCCCCGTTGACGATGTCGGCGTGGCGAAGCCATGGGCGCTCCAGCAAGTGGCCGTCGAGGTTCGCTCCAGTCACATACTGGCGCACCGACGATGTAGCCGGAGCCGTCACGCTGAAGGTTTGGCCACCATGAACAAGGAGCGTCTCGGACGGGAACGTAGGTCCGGACAACTCCCAGTTCGCCACGCCCGGTGTTACCTGGTAGATGCCTAGGGCAGCAAGGACGTACCAAGCCGACATGGTGCCGGCATCGTCGTTGCCGGGTAGCCCGGAGGGGTCTCCAGAGTAGGTGGACAACAGGGAACGCACCACCCGGTCGGTCTTCCACGGTTGGCCGAGCCAATCGTAAAACCATCCTGCCCACAGGTCCGGCTCATTCGCCGGCGTGTACTGATCGCCGACGTAATACACGCCAAAGAGGCTCGCGTACTCCTGGGTCCGAGGGACAGCCGGCAATACGGGCGAGTCCAATGCGGCGGTGAAGAATCGATCCAACCTGCGCAGGGTCGTTGCCTTACCACCCATCGCGTCGGCCAGACCGATGACGTCCTGCGGCACCGACCACAGGTACTGCCAGCCCGTGCCTTCCTGCCATCCGTCTTGGAACAAAGGGCTCCATACCGCCACCGGGCCGGCACCGGTGGGGTTGGCCCAAGCGCCACTGCTCAATCGGGGCCGTAGAAAGTGCCCGGATGGATCCATGAGGTTGCGCCAGTAGGCTCCGCGGGCTGTGAATGCTGCCAATTCCTCGGGCGTACCGAATCGGCGAGCGAGGTCCGCTACCGCGGCGTCGTCTATGGCGTATTCGAGCGTCTCTGAGGCACCGATGGCAGTGACATCGTTGCCGATGAAGCCCTTGGAAAGATACGCATCGAGGTGCTCTCGCGAGAATACCGGAGGCAGTGTGGTGGCCTGTCGCAGGACGTCAGCGTAGGCCCGTGCCGTATCGGTGCCGCTCAACACCCCATCGACAACATCAGTGGCCAGGGACGGGGTTGCCGAGTCCCCGCCCATTATCCCGTAGTCGTCTTTTGCGTAGACCCACCTAGGGATCGCACCGTGGTTCTGATCGGCGTCGTCGAGCAGGGACACAGCGATATCGTGGCCGGCCGCAGGCTCGACCAGGTCGAGCAGCGGCGTCTGAGTACGGTAGGTGTCCCACAGCGATAACCCGGTGTAGTGATGATGCCCCGCCGCTAATGCGTGCACAAGGCCGTCGAAGCCGAGGTAGCGCCCGCCGACGTCGTCGAATGTCGTGGGCTCCAGCAATGACCGGTAGAGATTTGTGTAGAAAGTGACTGTCTTGTCCCGCGTCCCGCCGGATACCACTACGTCTTGCAGGTGAGCATTCCAGGTGGAGCGCGCGGCGGCGGCAATTGCCTCGAAGCTGCGGCCGGGCGGCGCCTCGTGGTTCAAGTTGAGAGTCGCCCCGGCGGCGTCTGTATACGACAGGCCAATCCGCACCGTCACTGTTCGAGCGGTCGCGGCGGCCGGGTAGGACACCCAAGACACGCGACCAGCCGAGCCGTACCCGCTAAAGGGATGGTCGAACCGGGCGGTGAAAAACAGCGTGTAGGCACCGGCTGTGTTGTGCACCCAGCCGCTGAGTTCCCGGTCCCCGTCCACGTGTACCACGGCCTGTTGGATGCCGGCGTTGTCCCGAGCCACATCGAAGAGGGCGTTGTCCTGATGCCCGGGGGGATAGCTGAATCGCTCCAATCCGACCCGGGTTGTCGCCGTGAGCTCGGCACGGATGCCGTATCTGGCCAGGGTCACCCCGTAGTAACCCGGGCGGGCCACTTCGCTGGCATGGCTGAACGGCGAGGCGAACTGCACTGGATCGCTTTGCACCGAACCCGTGGTCGCCATGATGGGTAGGTCCCCGCCGATATGGATCCCGGCACCGTCGAAGTGGGTCAGCGCAAACCCGCGGATCATCGGGTCCTGGTAGCCATAGCCGACGTAGTTGACAGGGTCGTCGCCGCCAGGCAAAGCCGTGGCCGGTCCCGGGCTCGTCATGCCGAACGGCAGGCCGGCACCGACGAGGGGAAAGCCCGGTCCCAAAGATCCGGCGAGGGGGTGCACGTAACCCGTCAAATCGCCACCGCGAGCCACCTTGATCAGCGCTTCTGGGCCGTGACGAGGAGTTGTGGCGGCCCCAACTCCGACGAGGTTAGATGCCAGGGTGAGTATGATGGCCCCGAGCGCCACAAAGGGTCCTGTCACGGCTGGAGCAAGGGAGCCGATTTTCCAGGCAGCCCAACGGGAGCCTGCGACGTTGTGCAGATGGTAGCCGGTGGTATCGCGCCGATGTGGGGGGATGGAATCGTGCGGTCGAAGGTCGAAAAGCCGAGAGCGCGGGCTTCGAGGGCATGTACCCGCAGCACCTGGTCACCAAAGGTGGGAGAGATCATGAAGAATCCCTCGTCGGTCAGGCTGCACTGCTGGGCCTCCTGATAGTCGCCGAGCGTGCCGAGGTAGCCGAGCTGATCATCGGCCAGGCTCAATGGGAAGATGGCTGATGCCCCGATCGTTCGTTCATCAATCGTCTGAAGGCTCGGGTACTCCTCGCCAGGAGAACCGGCGAAGAGTAGACCGCCGATCCGCAGCGCTATCACCCGTGTCACAAGGGCGTCGGCGACACCGTAGGGAGGGCTGTAGGCCCGATAGGTGTGTAGCCCGGGGATAGGGAGCAGCACGGCCGCCAGGAGCAGTGGGTTGTCATTTGCCACTGCGAGGGGGTGACTGGTTCCGTTCACGGTGGAGCCGTGCACCGGGCGGGGGGCCGTTGTTTCCGCGGCAATTGCGGCTCGGGCCACAGCGTTGCCGAACGCGTCTGCGGGGTAGTTGTCATCAGCGGCGGGCAACGGGTTCTTCGCCGGGTCTCCATAGCGTGGGATGCCCGCAGGCCAGGAGTGACCAAGGTCGCCTTCGACGACCACCGATGTGGACCCGGGATAGCCATAGCTGACCCCTGCCGGCATTCCAGGCTCGGCACCCTCCAGATAGTCTGCGGTGGCCCCTGGCCAATCCGGGCTGACCTTGTCAAGCGGGCCATAAACAGTGGCATGCGAGGCATAGTCGACCAACGTGGCAACGACCTGCCCGGAAGGAGCGGTTGCGTTCAGGACTCTGAGCTGATTGTCGATAGGGAAGTCACGCTGGTCGCCGGTATGGCTGGCGTCAGTGTTCGGCCCAAACGTCCCACTGAAGCCCTGCATGTCGGCGGTCGCCCAGCTAAGCACGGCCGGCCGCTCGGCAAGCACGGCGGCGGCGATGGCGGCCTCGGTCTGGGTCTTGACATAGGCCAGATATGAACTTGGAACCCCACCCCAGATCCCGAGGTCGTCCGGACCATTATGGGTGTGGGTAGATTGGATGAGCACGTGGTCAGCGGGGATCCCCAGTCTCTTTGAGACGTCGGAGGCTATATCGGCGAAACCATAAGGGCCCTGCTGGTAGGCAAGGAAGTGACCCTGCAGATCGAGCGCGGCGATCACCACCTGGTGACCGTCGGCATCCTTGATAGCGAGTGCTCGCGCATAGATGGGACGCAGCACTCCATGGGCGGGATGCACCGGTCCGATTCCATAACCGCCTAGGTAGATACCGGTGAGATCACGGGGCGTAATTTCAGCCTTTGCGGCCCCGACCCGGAACGGCAGGGCCGACGACTGCCCGTCGCGGGAACCGGTGAAGCTCGCCGGGTCGACAAGGCCGTGGTAGCCGGGCATCGATGCCAGTGCGCCGCTGGCAAATTCAGCGGTCGTAGAAACCATCGTCCCCGTCGAGTCAGTCACGGTGAGCGTCACTGTTCCAGAGCCCACGGGGATCTGTACACGCCGCCCATAACGGGTGGTGCCGTCCCGGAAGGTCCAGCGGTAGACCAATACTTGGCCACTGCCACCACTAACCTCAGCAATGTCGTAATGGCCACGATTGACGACCTTGTCACTCAGGGCTGGATACACCCTCAGCGGCAGGGTCATGGAGGCCGAGTGCCCGTGGCTGTCGGTGGCGGTCACTTTGACCGGGTAATTCCCGACGCGGTGATAGTCGTGGGTAAAAAAGGCATCGTTGCCAGGTGGGGTGACCGACGTGGTGCCATCCCCGAAGGTCCAATGGTAGGGACCCATGGTGGGCAAAGGACCTACCGGGCAGATCGGTGGGTTCGGGACGGTCGGCGGCTGGCAAGCGGACGCGGTGCCGAACCGTTGGGTGGATTCGAACCCCTCCAGAATCGTTGAAAAAGCGCCTGTTGTGGGATTGAGGTCGCCGCTGGCGGGGAAGGGGATGAACTGCACACCGGGCTTGAGGACCTTGGCGTAATGGTTGTTCAGGGCGGTCGCTTCAGCCGTGGTTGTAAGACGAGCCCCGAAGCCGAGTTGGCGCGCCACCAGTTCGCCCGCCGTCACCACCTGGTCGCCCAGTGTAAGGCTGGGGTTGAAGGTGTTCTCATCAGCGGAGTAATAGGTAAAGGGGTAGGCGTAGGCGGGGTAGTCGTAACCCAACTGATCTTGGCCCATGCCCACCACGAACACTCCGGCGGCCCCTCGGATGGAGTGGTCCCAGGCCTGGTGGATACTGGGAAAAAACTCCCCAGGCTCGCTTAGGATCAGCAGGCGGCCGATACGCAACCCCGTTACCCAGGTGCCAAGCTCTATGCCCACCTGGTAGGGCGGGCTCGTTGAGCGGTCCACCGGGTACGCCAGGGCGTTACCGCCGAGTTCCGTCCATGGCGTGCCTCCGTCAACGGGAGCAACATCCTCCAAAGCCAAGAGCTCGGGATTGTAGACGGGTGAAGTGATGTAGCGCTGCTCCCCGGCAACGACCGGTTCGGTCACCGGATGCCCCTGGCCAAGTGCCGTCGTGACCAGATTAGAGATGGTGGTGCCCATGTGGACCGCATCGTCGAAGGCGATCGTTTGCTGGCAAGTTTTCCCGGGAGCAACTGTGACGGGCGGAAGGTCAGGAGAGGGGGCTGTGTCGCCTTGCATCGGACCAGGCTGGTCACCCAGCGTTCCCGAGGCGACCAGCGCCGTGCCTCCCAACTGGCGCTCCAGATCCTCTTGCACGTAGGTCGGGAAGTCCGTGGACAACAGTGCGGCCGACACTCGACCAGGACATAGCAGGTCACCGGGCCCGTAGACGATGTTCGGGTATCCAGGTTCGCTCACGTAGGTCCCGATGGTCGCCCCGCTGGTTAGGCTGCGCGCCCACAGCGCCAAGATTGAGCCATCGCCGGGCCAGCCTTCATTGGCGTTGACGTTGGCAATACCATCGGTGGCGAGCCATGGGGCATCGATAGTCCCGTAGGACAAGGTGGCGGGCTGAGCCGAGGTATACGCCTCCTCCAACGCCTCTGTGGTAGCGGCCGCCACTTGTTTCAAGTACTCCAGGGCGTGCGCCGGTGGTCCCCAGATGCCCATGACCGTCGGGGAAGCATGCTCGTGCAGGGTGGACACGAGCAGGTCAGCCGGCGTGGTGCCGGGCGCTCCGTGAGAATCCATGAAGGTGGCGGCGGCGGCCCGCACGTCAGAGATCCCATAGGGACCCTCCTGGTAGCCGGCAAACCAGCCCTGGGAATCCACCCGGGCCAACTCCACAACGCGGGTACCCTCCACGATTGCCATGGCCCGGGCAGTGAAATCCTCAGGCCGGCCGGTGGTGGGGTCGATGTGGCGGTTGATCGTGCCGCCGGCGGGGCCACCGCCATAACCACCCATGTAAACCGGGTAGGTCGGATTGATATCGATCGTGGCGACTCCCACCCTGAAGGCCGCGGCCCGAGGAGGTGCGGTCCGGACGGCGGCCAATTTGACCCCGGTGGCGTTCACCGGCGAAATGGCAACCCCGCCTGTCACCATCGCCGCCGCGAGTCCGAAAGAAGCCAATCGCCTCCTCATGCTCGATGCCTCATCTGAGGGCCTTGGCGATGCAGTCGGGCGTGCTCGGCATGCCCCAATGCTTCTTGGCCGAAGCGGTCGCTCCCTGCGGGAGCCAGCACAAGGAATCGCATCGCCCTTTATAATTGCTCACAACCGGCCAGTGCGGCCAAACCGGCCAATTCCCCCCTCGGAACCAGCTTGACTCGTGATACGGCACAATGTCAGCACATGTGGTGGAACCACCGCCTCCATTCGGGAGCAAATCATGCCCGACCTTTCCCAACCTGAGAGGGACCTCTACCTTCGGGTGGAACAATGCCTGCCCGCGCTGACGCGACGCATCCTCGCCGCTCTACAAACAGAGATCCCGCTTTACGCTCAGCTGCCCAGGGAACAGCTCCTCGGCGAGATAACAGACGTGGTGGTTGACAACCTCAGAGTGTTCTTCCGTACCCTGAGGGAAGGACGGGCGCCGACCGCCGGAGAGCTGGCCCACGCAGGCCAGTCGGCCGCCCGGCGGGCTCAGGAAAGGATACCGCTCGACGCCGTGCTCCGCGCTTACCACGTCGGGGGCCAGCTGGGATGGGAGGCACTGCAGGAAAATGCGGCGCCAGGAGAGTCGGCCGTCTTGTTGGCCGCTTCTCAGGGGCTGTTGCGCTATGTGCAAGCGGTGACCACGGCCGTGGCGACCGCCTACCTCGAGGAGCGCGAAGCCATCTATGGCGAGGAACGCGAGGTCAGTCGCTCCCTGGCTGCCGCCCTGCTCTCAGCCCAGGACACCGATGTTCTCGCCGCCCGTCTGGGGGTACGAGTCGCGCCCTCCTACATCGTCCTCGCTATAAGGTTTGAGCCCCATCCTGACGAGCAGGTAGAAGGGATCGCGGCCGTGGTAGCAGCTCGCCGTAAGCTGCGTCGGGTCCAGGCAAGCCTTGACACGCTCGCTGGAGAACCGGTGCTAGGACTTCTCGAGCCGGAGGGCGGGGTCGCCCTCCTGCCGACATCGCCCGAGCGCATCACGGCTACCGTGGCGGCGTTACCGACGGTGGTGTCCGGCCTGTCGAGGACCGCCGGGGCGCCGGCCACGGTGGGAGCCGCCGTCGGCGGTCCCAGAGAGCTGGCGACGGTGGCGCTCGAAGCTCGGGAGTTACTGTCTCTAGCGCTACGCCTGGGTCGGCCTCCCGGCCTCTATCTCTTGTCCGACCTCCTCCTCGAGTATCACCTGGCTCGGGAGAGCGTCGCCGCCCCGCTAATCAGCGACATGCTGCGGCCCATCGAGGCAATGCCAGATCTAATCAGAACTCTCCAGTGCTATATAGCCTGTAATTGCGACCGACGAATCAGCGCGGCCAAATTGTTCGTGCATCCAAACACACTGGACTACCGGCTACGTCGCATCGCCGAACTCACCGGGCTCAGCCTGGCATCAGTCCCAGGGTTACAGCTGCTCCATACCTCGCTGCTCTTGCGTCAGCTACGCGACTAGATCGCAGCGCCTACGACACGGTCCAGGTTGAAGTCGAGCGCAACAGGTCGTGCAGGTTCCCCGGCCCGTACCGCTGCTGAGCCTCCACCAATTGCGCCCCCACCGAGGCCGAGTACTCCGGGCGCTCGACGTTGCGGAAAACCCCTA
>JBOGGP010000107.1:0-7988 GCA_050744105.1 Acidimicrobiales bacterium | reverse complement strand
CCACGGCGCCGGCCACCCCCCCGGTGGTCACGATCCTGCCCGCCCGGGCCCGCGGCGGCGCCACCTGAGACGTCCACGGCGGCCAGTGGCCCAGGACGCGGCCGCCCCGGCGCGCTGGTGGGGTATCTTCGCCTACCCTGCAACGTGGTGAACATGGCTCTCCCGACCCTGAATTGTGAAACGCACGGGCAACCCACACGTATCAGCTGCGTGGACTGCCATGCGCCGGTCTGCCCGAAGTGCCTGGTGCGCACCGAGGTGGGGACGAAGTGCCAGTCGTGCGCGGCGCCTGCCGAGGTCCGTGTCACCAGGGTGCCCAGGTCCAAGAAGCCGCTCGCCGCCGTCGTGGGTGGCGCCGCCGTGGTGGTGGCCATCGTCGTCGCCCTCGTGGTCACCCAGGGGGGCGGTTCGTCAAACCCCACCGCCGCCCTGCCCCCGGTCGGCCACTGGACGTCGGAGTCCCCCCTCGGTTCGATCCGGGGCACCGCCGCCGTCGTCACCCTGGCCAACGGCACCGTCCTGGCCGCCGGAGGCGGGGTGGGCCAGCTCCCGGTGGCATCCACCGAGATCTTCAGCACGACGACTGCCAAGTGGTCGCCCACCGGCCAGCTCAACGTGCCCCGCCGGGGGGCCAGCGCCGTGGTGCTGGCCGACGGCCGGGTCCTTGTCACCGGCGGCATCAGCGGCCCCCAGATCCTGGCCAGCAGCGAGGTCTACGACCCGGCCACGGGCAAGTGGGCCCTGGTCGGGTCGATGTCCACTCCCCGCCTGGACAACACCCTGACCCTCCTGCCGAGCGGCAAGGTGCTGGCCGCCGGGGGCACGACCCAGTCCGGGACGGCGGGCACCGGGGCCGGCCAGACCATCATCCCGGTGGCCAGCGCCGAGCTGTTCGACCCGGCCACCGGGCGGTGGACGCCGACGGGCTCCATGAGTGCGGCGCGCTTCGAGGCATCGGGCACGTCGCTCGCCGACGGGCGCGTCCTGGTGGCCGGGGGACTTGGCGGCGCCGGCACCCCCGGGGCCAACGGGCTGACCTACCCGCCGCTGACCTCGGCCGAGATATACGACCCGGCGGTGGGCGCCTTCACCGGCGCCGGCCGCATGGCCACGGCCCGGGCGTACCAGGTGGCAGCCCGGCTCTCCGACGGCACCGTCATCGTCGCCGGGGGGGCCGGTGGCGCCGACGGCCTGACCACGCTCGGCGGGGCGGAGCGCTTCGACCCGGCCAACGGTTCGTGGCGGACCCTGACCTCGATGACCTCGCCGCGCACCGGCGCCGCCGCCACCACCTTGAAGAACGGGGACGTCCTGGTGGCGGGCGGCGAGTCGGGTGACCAGGGCAGCACCAGCTCCCTGGCCTCGGCCGAGGTCTACCAGCCGGCCAAGGGCGTGTGGCGCTCGGCCGGCAAGATGCCCTGCGCCCGCAGCGGGCTCGGTGCCGCCGGCCTGAGCGACGGCAGCGTGCTCGAGGTGGCCGGGGACACCGCGTTCCCGGGCCAGCCGCCCGTGGCCCAGGGCTGCGTCGACCGGTACTACCCGTCGAGCACCGGCTAGCGCCCCCAAGGCGCCGAGGAGGAGGATGGGGCGGCGGGGACCGGCCATTGCCGCGGCAGTGTTGCTGGTGGTGGCCGGTGCGGTCGGCTACCTCGGCTGGCGCCCGCCCGCCCCCGTGGTGGGAGCCAACGTGTTCGTCAACCAGACCGGGATCATCGACGCCTTCAGCACTCCCACGGTGGTCGGGGATCCACGCCGGCCGTCCGACCTGGTCGCCGTGTACCGCAAGGACCGCCCCCAGCTGAGCGGCCAGCTGTCGTGGAGCACCGACGGCGGATCGGCCTGGAAGACCACGTCCCTGCCCCTCCCCGACGGCCTGCACGAGGCCTTCTTCCCCGATGCCGCCTTCGCCCCGGACGGTTCGCTCTACGTGGTCTACGTCGACCTCGAGGGCCGGGGGAACGTCCCTGCCGACCTGTGGCTGGCCCGTTCCTCCGACGGGGGTCGCACCTTGTCGGCGCCCCTTCGCCTGGCCGGGGCCAACGCCTTCCAGCCCCGGATCCTGGTCAGCGCCGGCGGTGCCGTCTACCTCACCTGGCTCCAGGTGGACGCCGCCGCCGGAGGGCGGCTGGGCGGCGCGCCCCTCGACGTGGTGGCCACCTCCTCGACCGACGGTGGCGCCACCTTCGCCGTGCCGGTGGCGGTGAGCCACGCCGGGGACGTGGTCGCCTCGCCCGACCCTGTGCTGGCCGCCGACGGCCACCTGGTGGTGGCCTACCAGGACTCGGGACCGGCGCCGCCGGCGCCGGGGGCACCCACGACCAGCCCCCCGCCGAACCCTCCATCGGCCCTCGTGGTCAGCCGGGCCCGGGGAGCGGGGCCGGGACTGGCCGGCGGCTTTTCCAACCCGGTGGTCGTCGATCCTCGGGTGGTGTCCCACCAGCGCTCCAGCCTGTTCGACAACCTGTTCCCGTCGGTGGCGGCCGGCTCGGGGGGAGACCTGTACCTGGTGTGGAGCGGAGCCGCCGGGCGCGGCGAGCAGGTGATGCTCAGCCGGTCGACCGACGGAGGGAGGCGGTGGTCGGCCCCGTCCCGGGTCGAGGGCAGGGCGGACGCCGTCACCGGGCCGGCGCGCTACCTGCCGTCGGTCTCGGTGGCTCCCGACGGTCGGCTGGACGTGGCCTTCCTGGCCCAGCGGGCCGACCACTTTGCCGACGTGTACCTGGCCACCTCGACCGACCGGGGCGCCAGCTTCACCCTGACCCGGACCAGCTCGGCCTCCTTCGACGCCCGGGTGGGCCCAAACTTCGGCAACGGGCTACCCTCCGATCTGGGCTCGCACCTGGGACTGCTGAGCAGGGGCTCTGGTGCGGAGGTGGCCTGGACCGACAGCCGCCTGGGCACCACCACCACCGGTCGCCAGGACATCGTCGCCGCCGGGGTCGACGTCGCCTCGGGGTCGATCTGGAGCCGGCCCCTGGTCGACGTCGCCGCCGGCCTGGCCGTGGTCGCCGCTGGCCTCTTGGTGGCCGCCGGCGCCGGTCGGGCCCGTGGCCGGCGCGGCGGCGCCGATCCCGTCCCCGTCCCCGCCTGATCCAGGTCCCGGCCGTAGGCCGCTGGTCCCCGCTGGCCCCGCCCGGCCCCGTCGGCTCCACCGGGACTACCTCCACCGGTACTGCCTCCACCGCGGCCTCTGGCCCGCCCGTCGGCGGCCACGGTCCCCCTGGCCTCAGTCGGGGGAGGGAGTGCGTCAGCGGGACAGCAGCTCACCGATGACGCCCAGGCGTCAAGCCGGGTGGAGGCGGGAGCGGGGTGCGACGACGCCCGGAGGGTTGGTGGGCACGACGAAGCCCCCGGCCCAAGGACCGGGGGCTTCGTGTGAACTGCTGGTTGACGCAGCCTCTCAGGAGCCGGTTGCCCGGCTGCTGAGGGCAGGACTACTTCTTGGTCCTCTGAGTCGCCGGAACGGCACGGCGGCGAGCCTGGCGAGCGAAGCTGGTGGCACCAGCGCCGAACAGAGCCAGACCGGCAACGCCCAGGGCGACCGTCAGAGCAATGACACCGGTCGAAGAGGTCGACGTCGTCGCCACTCCAGCCGACTGACCAGCGTTAGGCGTGACCGCCGGGCGCTGGCCGGGGGTGATCACCTGGAACGCGGCGCGGGCCGGGGTGCCGTACTCATCGACGCCCGGGGTGGCCTGCTGCGTGGCGATCATGACGTAGTAGCCGGGCGCGGCCTGGGGAATGGTCACGCTGGCGCTGATGTTGCCCGTCTGGTCCGGGATGGCCGTGGCCAGCACGGGGCCGGTGACGCTGTTCCAGTGAAGCTGGACCGGAACGTTCGCCGGGCTGCTCGCGCTGGCGGCGTGGAACGAGGAGCCGGTCACGGTGATCGACTGCCCCGAGGTCCCTGCGGCGTTGCTGAGGTTCATAGTGGCGAGGTTGGTGCACGCCCAGGCGGCACTGCTCCCGATCACCAGTGAGGCGCCGACTGCGCCAATACCAACTACCAAACGACGGATTCCCATAGGCCCATCCACCTCCAATGTCTGCGGTTTGCAACCGGGAGCCACACGGCCCCAAGAAGATCGTACGCGGTGCCTCCGGGCCTGTCAAGTGGCGGGAGGAAAAAAACCTCCTGATCACTAGATGCTGACTAGGTATATGTGTAGTGCATCTACATCCCTTGCTCGGTAAGTGGTAAGTACACTTACCGCTATATGTAAACTGCCGTTACAGGGTCCCGGAGGCAGAGCCGGATCCAGAGACTTGGCGTGTTGCCCGCTTGCGCTACTGCCGCGGCGATGCGGTATAAAGTTGGGGATGAGCAAGTTGAGCCGGTGGCCGCGCTGGGCGCTGCACGGCGGGATGATCGGCGACAGGGGGTCAGACAGATGATGCGCATGATGAGGCCAGGGTCCAAGGACAAGGGCGGCGACGGCAAGCATCCCGAGGGTCCCAGCCTGGACGGCGGTGGCGAGGACCGTGATCGCAGCCGCCGCCGGGGCCTGTTGCTGTGCGTGATCGCCATGCCCATCCTGGTGATCCTGTTCGTGCTGGTCCTCGTCTACTCCCAGCCGCGCACCAGTGGGACCCAGCTTCGGCTGGACCAGTTCACCGCCCTGATCCGCCAGGGCCAGATCCAGAGCGCCAACATCCTCGACACCGAGAACAGGATCGTCGGCCGCTACTCGGGAGGCCAGTACTGGGTGGCCTACGGGACCCAGCCGACGATCTTCGCCCAGCTGTCGGGCACCCTCCAGGCCGCCGGCGTGCCGACCGTCGTGCAGCAGCAGCCGTTCCGCAACCTGGTCACCCCGGCCGAGCTGATCCTGCCGTCGCTCATCATCATCGACGGGCTGTTCATCATCTTCCTCTTTATAGGCACCCGCAACGACGGGGGCATGGGCGGCTTCGGCCGGTCCCGGGCCAAGCGCCAGATCGGCGGCGAGGCCAAGATCACCTTCTCCGACGTGGCCGGCGTCGACGAGGCCATCGAGGAGCTGGCCGAGATACGCGACTACCTGTCGAGCCCGGACCGCTTCCTGGCCATGGGAGCCACCGTCCCCAAGGGCATACTCCTCACCGGCCCGCCGGGTTGCGGCAAGACCCTCCTGGCCCGGGCGCTGGCCGGCGAGTCCCACGTCCCCTTCTTCTCGATCTCGGGGTCGGACTTCGTCGAGATATTCGTCGGGGTGGGCGCCGCCCGCATCCGGGACCTGTTCAAGGTGACCAAGGCCAACGCACCCGCCATCGTCTTCATCGACGAGCTGGACGCCGTCGGCCGTACCCGATCGGTCGGAGCGGTGAGCGGCCAGGACGAGCGCGAGTCGACCCTCAACCAGCTGCTGGTGGAGATGGACGGGTTCGACTCCGGCTCGGGTGTCCTGGTGCTGGCCGCCACCAACCGGCCCGACATCCTGGACTCCGCCCTGCTGCGACCCGGCCGCTTTGACCGCCGGGTGTCGGTCGACCGGCCCGACGTAAGGGGCCGGCTGGACATCCTGCGGGTGCACGCCCGGGGCAAGCCGCTGGGCGACGAGGTAGATCTGGGCGAGGTGGCCCGCCGGACGGTGGGCTTCTCCGGAGCCGACCTGGCCAACGTCATCAACGAGGCCGCCCTGCTGGCCTCCCGGCGGGGCAGCGTGGTGATCGCGTCGAGCCACCTCCTGGAGGCCATCGAGCGTGCGGTGGCCGGCGCCGAGCGCACCTCTCGGATCATGTCCCCCGAGGAGCGCGACCGCGTCGCCTACCACGAGGGCGGCCACGCCGTCGTCGCTGCTGCCCTGCCCAACTGCGACCGGGTGAGCAAGGTGTCGATCGTCGCCCGCAGCCACGCCGGAGGCTTCACCTGGTACCTGCCCGAGGGGGACCAGTTCCTGGCCCGGCGCAGCCAGATCATCGACCGCCTCACCGTGCTCGTGGCCGGCCGGGCCGCCGAGCAGGTGATCCTCGGCGAGAGCTCGACGGCGGGCGAGCACGACCTCCAGCAGGCGGCCACCATGGCCCGGCGCATGGTCACCGAGTGGGGGATGGGCCAGAGCATCGGGCCCATGTCGCTCAAGCAGAGCGGCGACTCCATGGAGCTGATCGGCCCCTCGCCCCGCTTGATGTCGGACGTGGACGAGGAGGTGGTGGCCATCTTGAAGCGGGCCGAGGAGGTGGCCATGTCGGTGGTCGAGGAGAACCGCCACGTGCTCGAGGCCCTGGTGGTCAAGCTGGTCGAGGTGGAAAACCTGGAGGGCAACGTCCTGGACGGGTTCCTGGCGGGGGTGCTCTCCCGCGCCTCGTCCACGGCGGAGCTCACCAAGCCGGCCTGAGCAGCGCCGATCGAGAGTGACGACGCCACCCGGCCCGCCGGCATGAAGAGCCCGACATGAGGACGGTCGTCGGCAGCCGCAATTGCACCAACCATCCCAAGCGGCCGGCGGTGCTGACCTGCGCCCGCTGCGAGGCCCCGATGTGCGCGGCGTGCCGGGTGGCGACGCCGGTCGGCTTCAAGTGCCCACGCTGCGCCGGTACGGCTGACGGTGCCCCGGCTGGCCGGGGCCGTGCTGGACAGGGGGCGGCGGGGCCACGCAGAGCCCGAGGAGCAACACGAAGAGCCCGAGGAGCAAAAGGGGCAGGAGGAGCAGGAGGAGCCGACCGACCGGGCGCCAAACGCCGCCCGGGTAAGGTCAAGGGGATCGCCGTCGGGGTGGGAGCCCTCGTGGTCGTGGTAGCCGCCATCGCCTTCGCCGTCACCCAGGGTGGTGGTGGTGGGGGAGGAGGCACGTTTGCCAGGCTCTCGCCCGGCACCAAGACGACAGGGTCCAACACCGACCTGTCGATCGAGTTCCAGGGGGCCGGCAACGTGACGATCGGCGGCGACCTCCTGCTGCCCCCCGGGGCAGGTGCGTCGACCCCTGGAGTGGTGATCGTCCCCGACATGGGCCAGACCGACCGCAACGGGTTCAGCCCGACCAACGAGGTCGCCGACCCGCTGTACTCCGACCTGGCCCAGAGCCTGGCCCATGCCGGGGTGGCCAGCCTGCGCTACGACCGCCGGGGGCAGGGCCAGAGCATGCTGCCGGCCGGAGCCGACATCGCCCTCACCGACGTGGTCGGCGACGCCAGGGGGGCCGTCACCTTCCTCTCCGGCCGGGCGGACGTCGACAAGTCCCACCTGGCCGTCGTCGGGGACGGCCAGGGAGGGCTGGTGGCCCTGTCCCTGGCCGCCCAGGACCCCTCGGTCAAGGCCGTGGCCCTGGTCTCGACACCTGGCCGGCCGGTGGTCGAGACCATGGTCGACCACGTGGGGTCTGTTGCCTCCAACCCCGACTTCGCCCAGCAGCTGGTTACCCAGCTGCGCTCGACCGTCTCCGCCATGGTCGGGGGGGCAGCCGAGCCCCCCCCGGCCTCTCTGGCCGGCCCGCTCCAGCCCCTGTTCCCGCCGGGCGAGAGCAGCTTCCTGCGGTCGCTGTTCACGCTGTCGCCCGGCGACCTGGCCAGCGCCGTCCATGTCCCGACCCTGATCGTCCAGGGCGGACTCGACCCGTCCCTTGCCCCGGCCGACGCCCAGGCGCTGGCTCAGGGTCTGGGCGCCGATGCCCAGGTAATGGCCGTGGCCGGTGACGGACCCACCCTCGAGATGTCAGCCGGTCCGACCACCACCTTTCCCCAGCCGTCACTGGGAGCCGGGGTGCAGTCCACCATGCCCGCCCTCCACTCCGGCCTCCTCAACGTGGCCACGGTGCGCGACGACCAGACGCTCACCAGCATCGGGTCGTGGTTGAAGGCGCACTCCTGACGGCGACGACGCCCATGCCTTTTAAGAGTGCCCCCTTGCCCTTCGGTCCGGCAATTTGTAGCACTGGGCCCACTGAGTGGGATTTACATATACTTGTTTTGCATTTACTTGACCGGCAGAGAACCGGCAAAAAATTGTGGACTACACGTCGTCCTGACCACCAGGACTGTGGTAAAGATTGAGCCAAGTTAGATGTGGGCAT
>JBOGGP010000106.1:0-8078 GCA_050744105.1 Acidimicrobiales bacterium | reverse complement strand
CTAGGCGGTACCGGATGATCCCGGCACTCTGCAGGGCGCCGGCGGCCAGGGTGACCGACGCCCGGCGCACCCCCAGCATCTGCGACAGGAAGTCATGGGTCATGGGGAACTCGTCGGCATTGACCCGGTCATGGGTCAGCAGCAGCCACCGGCTGCAGCGCTCGTTGACCGAGTGGAGGCCGTTGCACGCCACCTGCTGGGTGATCTGGGAGAAAAGGGCCTGGATGTAGAGCTGGACCACCCCTTGGAAGGCACCCCCCCGGCCATCTCGTCGACGAAGTTGGCGCTGTCCATGCGCAGCACCGCCCCGGGCACCTGGACCTGGCAGAACTCCCGCTCGGAGAGGGCCTCCGACCCGAGGAACAGTGGTGAGCCCACCATCCCCTCGTTGCCGATCGTGATGATCTCCACCCCGGCGCCGTCGCTCATCGTGGTCAGCGACGACACCACGGCGTCGACGGGGAACCAGACGTTCCCGATGGCCGTCCCGGCCTCGAGCAGGATCTGTCGGATCTCACACTGCTCCAGCGCCATGCCCTGGGCCAGGCGTCCCCGGTCGGAGTCGGGGAGCCGGTCCAGGAGACGGTTTCCGGTGAGGGCACCGCCCTCGACCCCCGGCAACGCTAGCCTCTTGAGGACTGGCACTGCCTCGCTGCCGGGCTGGCCGCTGGTCTCATCTGTCGCTCTCCTGTGTCGGTTGCCGGTTGCGTCCTGCGGGGCAACAAGGGCCTCAGCGATCAATCACGGCCCGCCAGTCCAGTACGTTATCGCACTGGGTGGGTCGCTACCGTACCAGGGCCCACCGGCAGGGTTCTCTCGGCCAGGGCGCTAGGTTGGCCGCATGGCCGAACACGAGGGTTATTGCGTCAAGTGCCGCGAAAAGCGGGAGTTCGACGGCGAGGAGGTGACCTTGAAGAACGGTCGCCGGGCCGCCCAGGGGCCCTGCCCGCAGTGCGGGACCAAGATCAACAGGATGCTCGCCGCCGAGAAGTAGCCCGGGCGGAGCGGCCGGAGGGGGCAGTAGCCTGTCTTGGGTGGTCGGTAGCTACTGGGTCGAGACACTCGGATGCGCCAAGAACCAGGTCGACTCGGACAAGCTGTCGGGCGTCCTGCAAGCGGACCGCTATGTAGCCGCCGCCGACGCCTCGGAGGCCGACCTGGTGGTCGTCAACACGTGTGCCTTCGTCGAGGCGGCCCGCCAGGAGTCGATCGAGTCGATCCTGTACCTGGCCGGGCGCCGGCGGCCGGGTGCCCGCCTGGTGGTGACCGGCTGCATGGCCGAGCGCTACGGCCCCGAGCTCGCCGACGCCCTGCCCGAGGTCGACCTGGTCGCCGGCTTCGGTGTCGCCCTCGCCCCGGCCCCGGCGCCCGTCGCCGTGGAGCTGGGCCGGCGCCCCCCGGCCGGGTTCGCCAGCTTCGACCTGCTCAACCTGCCCCGGCCCCCGGCGGCGGCACCGTGGGCCTACGTCAAGGTGGCCGAGGGCTGCGACCGGCGCTGTGGCTTCTGCGCCATCCCGTCGTTCCGGGGCCGGCAGCGCTCCCGTCTGGCGGCCGACGTCCTGGCCGAGGTCGAGGCTCTGGGCACGGCCGAGGTCGTCCTGGTGGCCCAGGACCTGGCGTCCTACGGCAGGGACATCGGCCAGCCGGGGGCCATCGTCGACCTGGTCGGGGAGGTGGCCCGGCGGTGCCAGCGCACCCGGTTGCTCTACCTGTACCCCTCCGACCTCAGCGCCGAGCTGATCGGGGCCATAGGAGCGACCGGATGCCCCTACTTCGACCTGTCCCTCCAACACGTCTCCCGCCCCCTGCTTCGCCGGATGAGGCGGTGGGGCGACGGAAGGCGCTTCGCCGAGCGCATCGCCCGCATCCGGGGGGAGCACCCCGACGCCGCACTACGCTCGTCGTTCATCGTCGGCTACCCAGGTGAGACGGAGGAGGACCACGATCACCTTCTGGGCTTCCTGGCCGAGGTGGAGCTGGACTGGGCTGGCTTCTTTGCCTTCTGCCCGGAGGAGGGCACCCATGCCGCCGGCCTGCCCGACCACGTCCCCCCCGACCTGGCCCGGGAGCGGCTGGGCGAGTGCGGCGAGCTGCAGGACCGCATCACGGCCGGCCGGCGCCAGGATCTGATCGGTCGGCAGATCACGGTGCTCGTCGACTCCGCCGGGGTGGCTCGCAGCCATCGTGAGGCGCCCGAGATAGACGGGCTGGTGCTCGTGCCCGACGACCTGGCCGTCGGAACCTTCAACGACGTCACCGTGGTGGGGGCCGAGGGCCCTGACCTGGAAGCGGTGGCCGTGCCGGCCGGCGTGAGGTGACGATCCTGCGGGTAGCGCCGGGCGGCTTCGCCCCGTCCGCCGTGGTCACGCCGGCCAACGCGGTGACCGTGCTCCGGGTGGCCGGCACCCCGCTCCTCGTCTTCTTGGTGTTGAGCCTGGGGCCGTCGTGGGCCGCGCTGGCCACCTGGGTCGCCCTCGTCGGCAGCGACAGCCTCGACGGCTGGCTGGCCCGGCGCCAGGGGGTGACCACCTCGGGTGCGTTCCTCGATCCGCTGGCCGACAAGGTCCTGATCCTCGGTGCCCTCTCGGCCATCGCGGCGAGGGGCTGGGTCGGTTGGGTCCCCGTCGTGCTCATCGCCCTGCGGGAGCTGGCCATGAGCCTGTACCGGGCGGTCCTGTCCCGCCGCCACCTCTCGGTCCCCGCCCGCCCGCTGGCCAAGGCCAAGACCGCGGTCCAGGGCCTGGCCGTGGCCCTCGTGCTGGCCCC
Organism: Acidimicrobiales bacterium; assembly: GCA_050744105.1. Lineage (GTDB taxonomy): Bacteria > Actinomycetota > Acidimicrobiia > Acidimicrobiales > Palsa-688 > JBOGGP01. Next base: position 5,312 of record JBOGGP010000106.1, on the reverse strand, counting down.
CCCGGTCGGCCTCCACCACCTGTGGGCGGGCCAGGACCTGTTGTGGGCCGCCGTGGTGCTGGCCTTCCTCAGTGGGGCCCAGTACGCCTTCGACGGCCGGCGGCCTGCCCTGGCCCGGGCCTGAGCCCGCCGGCACCCCCACGCCGCTTTGCGACGGTGCGAGCAGAGGTGGTGGCCATCGGCACCGAGCTCCTCCTTGGCCAGGTGGTGGACACCAACTCGGCATGGCTCGGGGAGTGCCTGGCCCGGGCCGGGATCGACTGCCAGTTCCAGGCCAAGGTGGGCGACAACCACGCCCGGATCGTCGCCGCCATCCGCCAGGCCCTGGCCCGCAGCGACGCGGTGATCTGCTGCGGCGGGCTCGGCCCCACCCCTGACGACATAACCCGAGAGGCACTGGCCGAGGTCATGGGCGCCGGCCTCGCCCGCCGGCCGGAGGTGGCCGGCCGGATCGAGGCCATGTTTAGCGCCCGGGGGCGCCCGATGCCCCTGAGCAACCTCCGCCAGGCCGACGTCCCCGAGGGGGCCACGCCCGTCCTCCCGGTGCAGGGCAGCGCGCCCGGGCTGATCTGCCCGGTGGGCGAGGGCAAGGTCGTCTACGCCCTGCCCGGGGTCCCCCACGAGATGCAGGAGATGATGGAGCGGGCGGTGATGCCGGATCTGGCCGGGCGAGGCGGCGCGGCGTGGCCCATCGTGAGCAGGTCGGTGCGCACCTGGGGCCTGTCCGAGGCCGCCGTGGCCGAGATGCTGGCCCCCCGCCTGGCCGCCGCCGGCGCCGGTGCCGGGGGGGCCGGAGGTCCGGCGTCTCGCACCACGATCGCCTTCTTGGCCAACGCCGTAAAGGGCGTCACGGTGAGGGTGACGGCCACGGCGCCGGCCGGCGAGGCCCGGGCCCGCCTGGACCGGGAGGAGGCCGAGATCCGCTCGACGCTCGGCGACGCCGTCTTCGGGGTCGACGACGAGACGATGGAGTCGGCGCTGGGATCCCTGCTCGCCGCCCGGGGCCTGTCCCTCGGCGTCGCCGAGTCCCTCACCGGCGGCCTGATTGGCAGCCGCCTGACCTCGGTTGCCGGCGCCAGCGCGTGGTTCCGGGGCTCGATCGTCTCCTACGCCAGCGAGGTCAAGCAGCGGCTCCTCGGGGTGGCCCCCGGTCCGGTGGTGAGCGCGGCGGCGGCCGAGCAGATGGCCCTGGGGGCCTGCGGGGCGCTCGGTGCCGACGCCGGCCTGGGGATCACCGGGGTGGCCGGGCCGGCCGAGGCCGAGGGCCAGCCGGTGGGGACGGTCTGGGCCGCGGTCGCCCTGTCGGGACGGGCCCGGGCCGTCGGGTGGCGGGGGAGCGGCGGGCGCCACCACATCCGCCAGTGGGCGACGACCAATGCCCTGGACCTGGTGCGCCGGCGCCTGCTGGCTGGTGAGGCGTGACCGGCTCCCGCGCTCCGCATCTCCCGCCCCGCATCTCCCGCCCCCCATCTTCCGATGCCTCGCTGGCCCTCGATCGAGACGTGAGGGTGCCGCGGTACCTCTCGGCCGGCCGGCGACCTCTTCACCCATCTCGACCGCCCGGGCGGTGACGGCCTCCAAGGCTGAGCGGGCTGGTGGGCCGGGCCTATGCTGGTCCGATGCCGGCTGGCGGGACGACCGGGAGCGGGCCACGCCGGTACCTGGTGCGCACCCTCGGGTGCCAGATGAACGAGCACGACTCCGAGCGCATCGCCGGCCTCCTCGAGGCGGACGGCATGGTCGCCGCCAGCAGTCTCGACGACGCCGACGTGGTCGTGGTCAACACCTGCTGCATCCGGGAGAACGCCGACAACAGGCTCTACGGCCAGCTGGGCCAGCTCAAGGCCGTCAAGGCGGCCCGGCCCGGCCTGCAGATCGCCGTCGGGGGGTGCCTGGCCCAAAAGGACAGGGGAGACGTCCGCCGGCGGGCGCCGTGGGTCGACGCCGTGTGGGGGACCCACAACGTCGGGCGCAGCGCGGCGATGCTCCGGGAGGCGGCGGCCAGCGGGCCACTCACCGAGATAGTCGACCAGGCCGGGCCCGACGCCGAGGCATTCCCGTCGGCCTTGCCGGTGCGCCGGGACCACGGCTGGTCGGCCTGGGTGACCATCCAGGTGGGCTGCGACAACAGCTGCGCCTTTTGCATCGTCCCCGCCGTGCGGGGCCCCGAGATCAGCCGCCCCTTTGCCGGCGTGGTGGCCGAGGTGGAGGCGCTGGCCGCGGCGGGGACCACCGAGGTCACCCTCCTCGGCCAGAACGTCAACTCCTACGGCCGGGACCTGACTACAGCCCTGCGCCGGGACCCGCTCTGGCGCCAGCACCCGGACCGGACCGGGCCGGCCTGGGCGGCGGCGGAGCGCCCCCGGTCCCGGCCACTCTTCGCCGACCTGCTCTCCGCGGTGGCCCGGGTCGACGGCATCCGCCGGGTGCGTTACACCAGCCCCCACCCCAAGGACCTCCGTCCCGAGACGGTGGCGGCCATGGCTGGCGAGCCAGCCGTGTGCGAGCAGCTGCACCTGCCCCTGCAGTCGGGCAGCGACAGGGTCCTGGCCCGGATGCACCGGGGCTACAGCGCGGCCCGCTACCTGGACAAGCTGGCCATGGCCCGCGCCGCGGTGGCCGACCTGGCCGTGACCACCGACATCATCGTGGCCTTCCCGGGCGAGACCGACGCCGACGCCGGCGCCACCCTGGAGGTGGTGGCCGAGGCCGGCTACGACAGCGCCTACACCTTCGTCTTCTCGCCCCGGCCGGGCACCGAGGCGGCCGCCCTGGTGGGGGACTACGTGGCGCCCGAGGTGGCCGCGGCCCGCTTCGAGCGTCTCAAGGTGGTGGTCGAGCGCTCCGCCCTGGCCGCCCACCAGGCCCGGGTGGGCCGCGTCGAGGAGGCCCTGGTGGAGGGGCCGTCCAAGCGTGACCCGGACATGACCACGGGCCGGACCCGCCAGGGCAAGCTGGTGCACTTCGCCGCCCCGTCGACCGGCCCGCCGCCGCCCGCCGGTGCCTTCGCCCGGGTGGAGATCACCAGGGCGGCACCCCATTTCCTGGTCGGCGAGCTGGTGGAGGTCACCGACTGGCCCCGCCACCGCACCCGGATCCCGGTCTCGGCCGTGGCCGCCACCCCCTGAGCCCGGGCGCCGGTCCAGGCGACCGGCCCCCCGGTCTCGGGGCAGGCAAGGGTATACCCCACCGAACGGCCGTTCGGTCCTAGACTTTGCCGGGTAACGGTCACACCCCGTCCGTAGGGTCGCTCCCGGCACACGAAGACCCGGTACAGGCACCAGCGAGAGGAAGGCATCCGGTGGAAAAAGACAAGGCGCTCGACATGGCCATGGCCCAGATCGAGAAGCAGTTCGGCAAGGGGGCCATCATGCGGATGGGGGAGAAGGCCGACATGGGGATAGAGGCCATCTCGACCGGTGCCCTTTCCCTGGATCTGGCCCTCGGCATCGGCGGCCTGCCCCGGGGCCGGGTGGTGGAGATCTACGGGCCCGAGTCGTCGGGCAAGTCGACGCTCGCCATGCACGTGGTGGCCGAGGCCCAGCGCAACGGAGGGATATGCGCCTACGTCGACGCCGAGCACGCCATGGACCCGGTATACGCCAGCGCCATCGGGGTCAACATCGACGAGCTGCTCATATCCCAGCCCGACACCGGCGAGCAGGCCCTCGAGATCGCCGACATGCTCATCCGCTCCGGGGCCCTCGACGTGATCGTCATCGACTCGGTGGCTGCACTCACGCCCCGGGCCGAGATCGAGGGCGACATGGGTGACGCCCACGTCGGCCTCCAGGCCCGCCTCATGTCCCAGGCCCTGCGCAAGCTCACCGCCACCCTCAACCGCTCCGACACCATCGCCATCTTCATCAACCAGCTCCGGGAAAAGATCGGGGTCATGTTCGGGTGCCTGTCCTACGCCACCCCCGTGACGTTGGCCGACGGGTCACAGCAGGAGATCGGCAAGATCGTCAACCAGCGCCTCCCGGTGGAGGTGCTGTCCTACGACGCCAAGCTGGGCCGGGTAGTGCCCAGACGTGTGGTCGATTGGTTCGACAACGGGGTAACCGACGAGTTCTTGCAGATCACCGTGGGCCGCCCCGGGGGCCATGGCAAGGCGCAGATCGGCTGCACTGCCAACCATCAGGTACGCACGCCCGGTGGGTGGAGGGACACCGGCCACCTCGTCGTCGGTGACCGGGTGCTACAGGTGGTCCCCCACTACCTGTCCGACTTCCAGTGGGAGGTTGCCCTCGGCGCCCTGATGGGCGAAAGCGCCCTGTCGCCGGCCCGCTCGGGCCCCGGTGCCCGCCTCCGCTTCGGCCACGGTGCCAAGCAGGTGGCCTACGCCGAGTGGAAGGCATCGCTGTTGTCCAACGTAGGCGTCTCACGCTCGACCGGCGCCGAGGGAGCGGTGTTCCACGACGTGCGACCGCTGCCGGAGCTGGCCGAGCTGGCGCAGGCCATGTACCTCGGCGGCGCCAAGGTGCTGAGCGAGGACTACCTCAAGGCGCTCACCCCGCTGTCCCTGGCCATCTGGTACATGGACGGCGCCAGCTATGACGACAGATCCGAGGGCCGGCAGCACCTTGGCCCCGCCGGCAGCGGGCGCATCGACATCTGTGTCGAGGCGCTCGACGCCACCAGCCGGACCAGGCTGGTCCACTACCTGCGGGACACATGGGACCTCGATGGCCGACTTGGCGTCTCGGGGTCAACGGGGGACGCTGTGCTCGACTTTTCCGGCGCGGAGGCGGCCAAGTTCCAGGCCCTGGTCTCCCCCTTCGTCCACCCGTCGATGGACTACAAGCTGGCGGCCCGGTTGCGCGGCCGCTTCGCTGTGGAGCCGGTGTTCGCCCCGATGCGCCCTGAGCTGATGGCCCTGCCGGTGGTCAAGGTCGCCATCCAGCGGCCCACCGCCAACATGCACCGCTTCGACATCGAGGTGGAGGGAAGCCACAACTACCTGGCTGGCGGCGTGGTGGTGCACAACTCACCCGAGACCACCCCCGGTGGCAGGGCGCTCAAGTTCTACTCCTCAATCCGCCTCGACATCCGCCGCATCGAGTCCATCAAGGACGGTGCCGAGATCACCGGCAACCGCACCCGGGTCAAGGTCGTCAAAAACAAGTGCAGCCCGCCTTTCCGCCAGGCCGAGTTCGACATCATGTACGGCAGGGGCATCAGCCGGGAGGGCTCCCTACTCGACGTGGGCGTCGACCTCGGCATCGTCAAGAAGTCGGGGGCCTGGTACACCTACCAGGGCGAGCAGCTAGGCCAGGGCCGGGACAACGCAAAGGTATTCCTCACCGACA
>JBOGGP010000105.1:0-8173 GCA_050744105.1 Acidimicrobiales bacterium | reverse complement strand
GAGATCCCGGCGGTCCTTGGCGGCCGCCGCCCGGTGCGAGGCCAGGATCCGGTCGAGGTAGGTCGCCATGAGCCCAGCCAGCCTACAAGTCCCACTGGTCCCGAGCGGCTGGCCCCGGGCGGCTGGCCCCCCGGCGGCTGGCCCCCCGGCGGCTGGTCCCGGGCGGCTGGTCCCGGGCGGCTGGTCCCGGGCGGCTGGCCCCCCGGCGGCTGGTCCCGGGCGGCTGGTCCCGGGCGGCTGGTCCCCGGGCGTCGGGGTCGATCACTTCACACAACGGTCATGGGTGGCTGCCATGCTCGTAGGCCATGACCACCTCGACGGCGGGACCACCACCGGCCGGGCCGGCGCCGGGGACCATCGTCGTGGTCGAGGACGACCCCAACATCGCCGACCTGGTGGAGCTGTACCTGCGCCGGGAGGGTTTCAGGGTGGTCCAGGCCGGCGACGGCCGGGCCGGCCTGGCCGCGGTGGGCCGGGAGACGCCGCGGCTGGTGGTGCTCGACGTGGGCCTGCCCGGGGGGATGGACGGCCTGGAGGTGTGCCGCCGGCTGAGGGCCGGGGGGGCCACGCCTGTCCTCATGCTCACGGCGCGCGACGGCGAGGTCGACCGGGTGCTCGGCCTGGAGCTGGGGGCCGACGACTACGTGACCAAGCCGTTCTCGCCCCGGGAGCTGGTGGCCCGGGTGCGGGCCATCCTGCGCCGGGCCGAGGGGGCGCCGGCCGGCCGGCCCCAGGTCGTCCACGCCGGGGGGGTCGAGGTCGACACCGGCCGGCGCGAGGCGCGCGTCGACGGCTCCGCCGTCCCCCTGGCCACCCGGGAGTTCGACCTGCTGGCCTACCTGGCCGACAACGGCGGCCTGGCCCTCAGCCGCCAGCAGCTCCTCGACGGCGTGTGGGGACCGGGCTGGTACGGCGACGAGCGCACCGTCGACGTCCACGTCCGCCAGCTGCGCAAGAAGCTCGGCCCCTCCCTGCCCCTCGCCACCGTGTGGGGCGTGGGCTACAGGCTGGGATGACGGCGGCGGGGATGGGGAGGGTGGGCTGGTGCGGCGCCGCCTGACGGTCACCATGACCGTGATGGTCGCCGTCGCCCTGGTGCTCACCGGTGCGGTGACCCTGCTGCTCACCGTGCGGGCCACCCGGGCCCAGACGACGCGCGACCTGGTCACCCAGGCCAGCGGGCTGGCCAGGGGGGTGCGCAGCGACTCCCTGCGGGCTATCAAGGCGCCGTCCCCCGCCGTGCGGCTGCGGGACCTGCTGCGTGTCATCAAGGCGCCGCTGCGCCTCAACGGCGAGGCCGTCCTGGTGGTCACCCCCCAGGGCCAGCTCCTCGACCCCTCCGCCCCCCTGGTGGCCCCCGTCCTGCCGAGCAGGCTGAGCGCCTCCCAGCTAGACCCGCCCGCCCTGCTCGCCGGCCGCACCGTCACCGGGTCACAGGGGCCGCTGGTGTGGGTCGCCGTGCCCTTCCGGGCCCCGCTGCGCTACACCTCGCCCGGCACCGGCACCGTGCAGGGACAGACCACCGAGGTGGTCGTCCTGACCCGCAGCCCGCCCACCGGCCTGGCCGCGGCCGGGCCGTGGTTCGTCCTCACCGGAGCCGCCATCATCGCCCTGGCCCTGCTGGTGGCCAACCGCATGGGGCACCGGATCGTGCGGCCGCTGGAGGCGACCCGGGCGGTGACCGAGCGAATCGCCGGAGGCGACCTGGCGGCCCGGGTGCCCACCCCCGCCGGCGCCGACCCCGAGCTGGGCGCCCTGGCCCAGTCGGTCAATGCCATGGCGGCGGGCCTGGCGCGGGCCCGCGGGCTGGAACGCCAGTTTCTGATGTCGGTCTCCCACGACCTGCGGACACCGCTGACCTCGATCAGGGGCTTCGCCGAGGCCATCGCCGACGGCGCCGCCGACGACACGCACCGCGCCGCCAGCGTGATCGCCGCCGAGTCCCGCCGCCTCGAGCGCCTGGTGCGGGACCTGCTGGAGCTGGCCCGGCTCGACGCCCGCCAGTTCTCCCTGTCCCTGCGCCCGGTCGACCTGTCCGAGGTGGTCGCCGACACCGCCGAGGGCTTTCGCCACGCCGCCGAGGCCCTCGGGCTGCGCCTGGTGGTCGACGTGACGCCCGACGCCGCCCCCGTCATGGCCGATCCGGACCGGATGGCCCAGGTGGTGGCCAACCTGGTCGAGAACGCCCTCAAGTTTGCCCACTCCCAGGTCCAGGTCACCCTCAGGCAGCCAGGCCGCCACGGCGGGCGGTCCCCCGCCCTGTGGGTCGACGACGACGGCCCGGGGATACCCCAAGGCGAGCTCAACGCCGTCTTCGACCGCCTCTACACCTCGGGGCGCCGCCCCGATCGGCCGCTCGGGACCGGCCTGGGCCTGGCCATCGTCGCCGAGCTGGTCCAGGCCATGGGGGGGGCCGTCCACGCCGAGTCACCTCTGACCGGGCCGGGATCGGTGGCCCCCCAGGGTGGCACCCGCCTGGTCGTCGAGCTCCAGCCGGCCCCGGTCATGGCCCCGGGGGGAAAAGGCTGAACGTGGTCGTGGTGGTCGGCCCTGGGCCGAAACCGAAGAAGAGGGTCGTCGTGGTGGTGGGCAGCACCGGCGCCGTGGTGGCCGGCACCAGGGGGGCCTGGCACGGCTGGGGGTTGAGGGCCACGGGCGTGGCCCCGTTGACCGAGACGTCCAGCGGCTGGCTGCCGGCGCTCAGGCAGGTCAGGACGAAGGTGGCCTCTCCGTCGGCACCGGTGGTCCGGGGGTTGGCGCCGGTGACCGTCCAGCCAGGATCGTTGGTGAGGTCCACCATGGCACCGGCCAGCACCGGGCTGCGGACGACCCCGTCGGCGCCCACGGTGGGGCTGGTGACCTGGACGGCGAGGGCCGCCGGCTGGCCCACCGCGGCCGGATCAGGGTTGAACACACCCACGGCGCCGGCGCTGGCCACCGCCACGAGCACCAGGTCGCCCTGGTAGTCCTGCCTGGCGTCGAGGTAGAAGATCGACGGTGCGGGAAGGTCGAGGCCGGGTGCCGACCACGCCCTCATCCGGTAGTCCCCGCCCCGCACGCCGGAGAACTTGAACGTGCCGTCGGCCATGGTCGTCGCCGTCAAGGTGCCCACGGCGCCCCCGACCACCCGCTGGGCCACGACGGTGGCGCTGCCGACCGGTCCCGCCGGGCCGATGACGGTGCCGCTGATCGACGCTTTCCCCCCCGCGGTGGCCCCCGCGGTGGTCGTCGGTCTGCCGGGAAGGGGGGGGAGGGAGACGCCGGAGGCATCGGCCAGGGTGGGCGGCGACGTCGGCACCCCGGCGGTGGCGGCCGTGCCGAGAGCCCCCCGGGGCGGCGCCGCGAAGTGCAGCGAGCGGACCCCCGTGCAGCCGGCCAGGGCCACGATCGCAGCCAGGACGGCTACCCACAACCCCCGGGCCGTCCCCGTCCTGCCGACGCTGCGGGTGGCCACGCGTCCGTACTCTACCCGCGGCCCGATGGGCTCAGGCCTCCCCGCCGTCGAGGGGCAGGGCTCGGACCCGGGCCACGCCCCCACCGGAGACGCCGACCTCGCACGGGGGGACCACGGAGCGGGCCAGGTAGGCCAGACCGACCCAGCCGAGAGCCGGCGAGCGGGCCGCGCTGGTCACCCAGCCCACCTGCTTGCCGGCGCTCTCCAGGGTGGCCCCGGCGGGCACCGGGCCGTCGAGGAGGACGCCACGCAGGTGGCGGGCCACATTGGAGCCCCGCGAGTCGATGCGGGCCACCAGCTCCTGGCCGGTGTAGCAGCCCTTGGTGAAGCTGACAGTGCGCCCGACGATGCCGGCCTCGGCCGGGATGGTCCTCTCGGTCAGCTCGGCCCCGTTGACAGGCACGCCGGCCTCGATGCGCAACGCCTCGTAGGTGGCCCCGTCGACCTCGGCCATCCCGGCGGGGACGGCCGGGGCCGGGCCCAGGAGGTCCAGGCCGGCCAGGCCAGGCCAGGAGGCGTCGACCACGACCGGCGCCCCCTCGTCAGGCGCCGGGGCGACCACCGCCGGGCCCCGCAGGCCGACTGCCTTCCAGTCCAGGAGGGCGAAGTCGACCTTGGTGCGCAGCTTGAAGCGGCCGAGGCGAGCCACCAGGGCCTCTCCCCAGCCGCCGTCGGTGTCGACGATCCAGCCGTCGTCGAGGCGGGTGACGCGCACCAGTGCGTCCACCCGGCCGGCGGGGGCCAGCACCAGCGACCAGGCCGACTCCCCCTGGCTCAGTGCGGCCACGTCCTGGCTGAGCTGGCCCTGCAGGTAGGCCCCGGCGTCGGGGCCCTCGGCGCGCACCACGTCGCGGCGGAGGTGGACAGCGGCAGCGCCCCCTTTCACCAATCGGTACTGCTGGAGGGGGTCCATCGTCGCGGCCAGGCCGGCCATGTTAGGCCGGCACCCTACGATTGTCGGAGCGGCCAGGCCTGACAGGCGCGGCGTGGCCGGCCATACCGTCCCCGCGCCTGGTGGGGGGCCGGACCTCCATGCCTGGCCGACGCCTTCCCCGGCTGTGCGGACGGCCTTCCCGGGCTGTGCGGACGGCCTTCCCGGGCTGTGCGGAGGGGCTTCCCGGGCTGTACGGACGGCTTTCCCGGGCTGTGCGGACGGCAACGACGCCGGCAGCATGATAGCGCCGGGTCGGATTACCACCGGCGTCAGGCCGGGCGTACCGCCGGCCGGCGGGCTGCGCTGATGCGCCGGGCGCCGGGGACGGCGGCCAGCAGGGCGGCCGCCTTGTTGGCGCACTCCAGGTCCTCGGTCGCCGCCTCGCTGTCGGCGACGATGCCCGCCCCCGCGGTCACGCTGGCCCGGCCGTCGGGGCCCACCACCATGGTGCGGATGGCGATGGCGGTGTCGAGGTTACCCGAGAAGTCGAGGTAGCCCACCACGCCGGCGTAGGGCCCGCGCCGGGCCGGCTCCAGGTCGTCGATTATCTGCATGGCCCGCACCTTGGGCGCCCCCGACACCGTCCCCGCCGGCAGGGTGGCCCGCAGCACGTCGACGGGCCCGAGCCCGGCCCGCAGCCGGCCGGTGACCTGCGACGTCAGGTGCATGACGTGGCTGTAGCGCTCCAGGGTCATCAGCTCGGTGACCTCCTCGCTGCCCCACTCGACCACCCGGCCCAGGTCGTTGCGGGCCAGGTCGACGAGCATGACGTGCTCGGCCCGCTCCTTGGGGTGCTCGGCCAGCTCGGCCGCCAGGCGGCGGTCGTCCGCCTCGCTGCGGCCCCGCCGGCGGGTGCCGGCGATGGGGCGGGACACCACCTGGCCGCCGCGCACGGTCACCAGCGGCTCGGGCGACGACCCGGCGATGCTCAGCTCGGGGTGGCGCAGGAAGAACATGTACGGGCTCGGGTTGACCTGGCGCAGGGACCGGTACAGGTCGAAGGGGTCGGCGTCGAGGTCGAGGTCGAAGCGCTGGGCCAGCACTACCTGGAAGACGTCACCGGCGGCGATGTGGTCCTTGGCCGCCTCCACGGCGGCGGCGTAGAGGACGGCGGGGGTCCGCCGGCGAGCGGCGGCGGGCTCGTCGTCCCGCTCGGGGGGGTCCACCACGGGCTCTGCGAGGGGGTGGGCGCCGGCCGCCGCCAGCTCGTCCAGGCGCTCGACGGCCCCGTCGTAGAGGCGGTCGTAGGCGGCCGGGCCGGCGCCGGCCAGCCGGGCCGGGACGGGCACGGCGTCGACCAGGGTCACCCGCTGGCGCCAGTAGTCGTAGGCGGCCAGCTGGCCGACCACCGACACGATGGCATCGGGGTGGCCCAGCTCGTCGGGGGGGGAGCCGGGAAGGTGCTCGACCTCGCGCACCACGTCGTAGCCGAAGTAGCCGACCAGGCCCCCGTGGAACGGCGGCAGGCCGTCGAGGCCGGGACCGGTCCCGCCGGGGCCGGAGAGGGGCGGCGAGCGGTAGATGCCGACCAGGGCCTCGACGGCGGCCAGGATGCCCCGGTCCAGGGGGACCTCGGCCGGGAGGTCGCCTTCCACCTCGATGGTGCCGCCCCGGCTGATCAGCGTGGCCGCCGGACGGCGCCCGACGAACGACCACCGTCCCCACCGCCCGGCGTGCTCCACCGATTCCAGGAGGAACGAACGGTCGCCGCTGGCGCTGCTGTAGGGGGCGGCGATGCGGGCGTAGGCCGCCACCGGGGAGGTGAGGTCGGCCAGCAGCTCCCGCCACACCGGCACCACGCTGTAGGTGCGGGCCAAGGCGGCCCACTCCTGGCGCGACGGCCGGATCAAGTCCGGGGGGCGGCGGACGGCGGGCCGGGGGCGGCGCGGGGGCGGGAGGCCGCCGTCGGTGCGGCGTCGGCCGGCGGGGGGCCGAATCGGCGGTGGAAGCACGTGCGCGCCCCGGTGTGGCAGGCCCCGGCTCCTTCCTGCTCGACGGCCACCAGCAGCGTGTCCCCGTCGCAGTCGTACCAGGCCTGGCGCACCCACTGGCGGTCGCCGGACGTGTCGCCCTTGCGCCAGCGCTCCTGGCGGCTGCGCGACCAGAACACGGTCCGGCCCGTATCCAGGGTCTCACGCAGGGCGCCCTGGTCCATCCACGCCATCATCAGCACCTCGCCGGTGGCGTGGTCCTGGACGATGGCGGGCACCAGCCCGTCGGCGTCGTACCTGACGGCAGCCAGGTCCTCGTCGCTGGCGTCGATGGGCGTGGCATCCGGCACCTGGCCATCGTACGGCCGCCGGTCCGAGCCCCGCCCGACTCGGCGCTCCCGCCGGCGGGCCGGCGGGTACGGGCCACAGACAGCGGTACGGGCTAGAGGTACAGGCCGGTACCCCCGTCGTTGCGCTCGGAGGCCACGGCATGGATGTCGCGCTCCCGCAGGATCAGGTAGTCCTCACCCTTGACCTCGACCTCGTAGCGGTCCTCGGGGTTGAACAGGACCTGGTCGCCGGCCTTGACCGAGCGGACGTGGGGACCGGCGGCCACCACCTCGGCCCAGGCCAGCCGGCGGGACAGGGTGGCGGTGGCGGGGATGAGGATCCCGGCACGCGACCGGCGCTCGCCCTCGCCGCGGGGAATCTGGACGAGCACCCGGTCGCTCAGCATCTGCACTGCCTGCTTGGCGTCGCCGTCCACCTGACCAACCTACCTGCCCCCCGGTGACGAGGCCCGGCCGGCAGGCGACCGGCCGGCTCAGCCGCCGGCCGGGCCCACCAGGCCCGACTCGTAGGCCATGACCACCAGCTGGGCCCGGTCCCGGGCACCGAGCTTGGTCATGGCCCGGCTCACGTGGGTCTTGGCCGTGAGCGGGCTCAGGTGCAGCTGGCCGGCGATCTCGTCGTTGGACAGGCCGGTGGCGACCAGGGCCATCACCTCCCGCTCCCTCTCGGTGAGCAGCGCCAGGGCCGCCGGGGACGCCGACCGCCGGCCCTGGCGCCGGGTCACCTCGGCGATGAGCCGCCGGGTGACCCGGGGGGACAGGAGGGCGTCGCCCCGGGCCACGATGCGGATGGCGGCCAGCAGGTCGGCGGGCTCGGTGTCCTTGACCAAGAAGCCACTGGCGCCGGCCTGGAGGGCCTCGAAGATGTAGTCGTCGGACTCGAAGGTGGTGACGACCAGGACCCTGACCCCGGCCAGGTCGTCGTCGGCGGTTATCCGCCGGGTGGCCTCGATCCCGTCGAGGCCGGGCATACGGATGTCCATGACCACGACGTCGGCCCTGGTGGCGCCGGCCAGCCGGACGGCCTCGATCCCGTCGCCGGCCTCCCCGACCACCTCCAGGTCCGGGGCCGACTCGACCAGGACGCGGAACCCGGCCCGAACCAGGTTCTGGTCGTCGGCGATCAGCACCCGGATCACCGGGGATCGCCCTCGACGGGCAGGCAGGCCTGCACGCAGAACCCGCCGCCGGCGCCGGCGCCGGCCTCCAGGGTCCCGCCCACCGCGCTGGCCCGCTCTCTCATGCCGATCACCCCGAGGCCGCTGCCGCCCCGGTTGGCCGGCTCCTCCGGTGGGCCCCGCCCGTCGTCGTTGACCTCGACCAGCAGGCGGCCGGGCAGGTAGGACAGGACCACCGACACAGACGCCGGACCGGCGTAGCGCAGGGCGTTGGTAAGCGACTCCTGCACGATGCGGTAGGCGGCCAGGTCGACGGTGGCGGGCAGAGGCCGTGGCGTGCCCGTCGTGACCACGGCGGTGGCCAGCCCGGCCCGGTTGGCCGCGTC
>JBOGGP010000104.1:0-8281 GCA_050744105.1 Acidimicrobiales bacterium | reverse complement strand
GGCCGGCGGGGCCGCGGGTCAGGCCGGCGGGGCGGCCAGGCCGGCCGGGGAGGTCTCGGTGCCGGTGGCGACCCAACCGGTGCGGGCCGCCGGCAACCGGCCCCCTCCCCGCCCCCGCAAGAAGAGGCGCCGCTGACCCCCCCTACCAAGGCGAGCGTTGCTTCGTTGACTAAATTTTGGGTATTCACGCTGGTCAAGACCTCAACAGAGTCAACGAAGCAACGCTCGTCTTAGTATCCGCGGGGTGACCAGGACCTTGGAGTAGCTTGGCCGGGGTGGGGATCGACGTCGGCTACCTGAAGGATCGGATCCGCGAGGTCCCCGACTTCCCCCGACCAGGGGTGGGGTTCAAGGACATCACCCCGCTGCTTGCCGACGCCGCCGGATTTGGAGCATGTGTCGACAGCCTGGCCGATCATTTCGCCGAGCGGGCCGTCGACAAGGTCCTCGGCATCGAGGCTCGGGGCTTCATCGTCGCCGCACCGGTCGCCCACCGGCTGGGGGCCGGATTCGTCCCCGTCCGCAAGGCGGGCAAGCTGCCGTGGCGGATCTGCCACGAGGAGTACGTCCTCGAGTACGGGACCGACGCCTTGGAGGTCCACACCGACGCCGTCGGGCCGGGCGAGCGGGTGCTGATCGTCGACGACGTGCTGGCCACCGGGGGCACTGCTGCGGCCGCCGTGGCCCTGGCCGGGCGCCTGGGCGCGGCGACGGTCGGTTTTGGCTGTGTCATCGAGCTGGCGTTCCTGTCCGGGCGGGACAAGCTGGCGCCCGGAGGGAAGGCGGGAGGCATCGACCTGGTTTCACTTGTCACCTACACCTGAGAGTCACCGGTGGCACGAGGAGAGGAGGGCAGTCGAGGGCGATGAGTGACCGAGCGGCCACCGTGAGCAGACGCCTCAAGGGCCCCGAGGGCCCGGGCCGGGGCCGGGCGGTGGCCACTGTCGAGCGGGTGCTGCCCTGGCGCCGGCAGGTCCAGGCCGCCGATGCCCTCACCCCCCTGCTCAGCGCCTTCCGCGCCCGCCACCCCAAGGGCGACACCTCACTTATCGTGCGGGCCTACGAGCAGGCCGACCGGGCCCACGACGGGCAGCTCAGGCGCTCGGGCGAGGCCTACATCTCCCATCCCCTGGCTGTGGCCACCATCCTGGCCGGCCTGGGCCTGGACGACATCACCGTCGGCGCCGCCCTCCTCCACGACGCCGTGGAGGACACCGGGATCACCGTGTCCGACCTGGAGAGGGACTTCGGGCCGGTTCTGTCCGCCATCGTCGACGGGGTCACCAAGCTCGACCGGGTCAGCTTCGACTCCAAGGCGGCCCAGCAGGCCGCCACCATGCGCAAGATGCTGGTGGCCATGGCCAAGGACCCCCGGGTCCTGCTGATAAAGCTGGCCGACCGGTTGCACAACATGCGGACGCTGGCGGCCATGCCCGAGCCCAACCAGAGGCGGACGGCTCAGGAGACCCTCGACATCTACGCCCCCCTGGCCCACCGCTTCGGGATCCAGGACATCAAGTGGCAGCTGGAGGACCTGGCCTTTGCCACCCTCCATCCCCGGCGGTACGCCGAGATCGAGCAGATGGTGGCCACCCGAGCCCCCGAGCGGGGGATCTACCTGGCCCAGGTCATCGACCAGGTAAGCGAGCGGCTGGCCGGGGCCCGCATCGAGGGCCAGGTGACCGGCCGGCCCAAGCACCTCTACAGCATCTACGAGAAGATGGTGGTCAAGGGCAAGGAGTTCGACGAGATATTCGACCTGGTGGGGGTGCGGGTGCTGGTCGAGTCGGTCAAGGACTGCTGGGCCGCCCTGGGCTCCATCCACGGGGCCTGGGCCCCGGTGCAGGGCCGGTTCAAGGACTACGTCAACACTCCAAAGTTCAACCTGTACCAGTCCCTGCACACCACCGTGGTCGGACCCCAGGGCAAGACCATCGAGGCCCAGATAAGGACCTGGGAGATGCACAACCGGGCCGAGCGGGGCATCGCCGCCCACTGGGGCTACAAGGAGAGGGCGTCGGCCTCCGACATCGCCTGGTTGCAGCGCATCGTGGACTGGTCGACCGAGAGCACCGACCCGGCTGAATTCCTCGAGACCCTCAAGGGTGATCTGGAGACCGACGAGGTCTTCGTCTTCACCCCCAAGGGCGACGTGGTCACGCTGCCGGTACAGGCCACGCCGGTGGACTTCGCCTACTCGGTGCACACCGAGGTGGGCCACCGATGCATCGGGGCCAAGGTCAACGGCCGCCTGGTGCCCCTCGACTCCAAGCTGGTCTCGGGTGACAGCGTCGAGATTTTCACGTCGAAGGTGCCCTCGGCCGGGCCCAGCCGGGACTGGCTTAAGATCGTGGTGTCACCGCGGGCCCGCAGCAAGATCCGCCAGTGGTTCAGCAGGGAGCGCCGAGACGACGCCATCGAGGCGGGCCGCGACGAGTTGGCCAAGGCGCTGCGCAAGGAGGGCCTGCCCGTCCAGAAGCTGACCAACGCCCCGGTGCTCGGGGTGGCCGAGTCGATGAACTACGCCGACCTCGATGCCCTGTACGCCGCCATCGGCGAGGCCCACGTATCGGCTCGCAGCATCGCCCAGCGGGTGGCCCGGGAGCTGCGGGGCGGCGACCGCGAGCTGCAGCTGCCCACCACGGCCCGCTTCCCCCGGCGGTCCAACGCCGGGTCGGCCAGCGGGGTCCACGTCGAGGGTCTCGACGACCTGATGGTCAGGCTGTCGCGCTGCTGCACTCCGGTGCCCGGCGACGCAATCATCGGCTTCGTGACCCGGGGCCGGGGGGTCAGCGTCCACCGCAACGACTGCGCCAACGCCGCCTCGCTGTCGGCCGGCGAGGTGGGGCGCCTGATCGAGGTCGAATGGGACCGCGAGCGGGTCGGCAGCTTCACCGCCGCCGTCGAGCTGAAGGCCCTCGACCGCAGCCGGCTCGGCGTCGACGTGTGGAAGGTCATCTCCGACCTCCACCTCAACATCCTGCGCAGCGAGACTCTGACCAGCGCCGACCGCATCAGCCGCATGCGCTTCGAGTTCGAGTTGGCCGACCCCGCCCATCTCGACTCGCTGCTGTCGGGGCTCAAGCGCATCGACAGCGTCTACGACGCGTATCGGGTCGTCCCCGGCCGGGGGGGGTGAGTGGCGCCGGGCGCATCGATCCAGCCCCCGCGTGGGATGCGAGATTTCCTGCCCGACGACAAGGCGCGGCGGGAGGCAGTCCTCGGGATCATCCGCCACAGCTTCTCCGGCTTCGGCTACCGGGAGATCGAGACGCCGGTGGCCGAGGCTCTGGACCGCCTGGAGTCCGGCGACGGGGGCGACAACGCCAGGCTCATCTACCGCATCCTGCGCCGGGGCCTCGATGCCGGCGGCTCGATCCCGGTCTCGGAGGCCGCCGACCTCGGGTTGCGCTTCGACCTGACGGTCCCCCTGGCTCGCTTCTACGCCACCCACCGGGCCGAGCTGCCTGACGTCTTTCGCTCCATCCAGGTCGCCCCGGTGTGGCGGGCGGAGCGGCCCCAGCGGGGGCGCTACCGGCAGTTCACCCAATGCGACATCGACGTGGTGGGGGAGCCCTCTCACCTTGCCGAGGTGGAGCTGATCACCGCCACCGCCGTCACCCTGTCCGCCCTGGGCATCGAGGGGACCACGGTGCGGATCAACGACCGGCGGCTGCTGCACGCCCTGCTGGCCGGGTGCGGGTTCGAGGGCGCCGCCACCGCTGCGGTGCTCATCGCCGTCGACAAGTTGGACAAGGTCGGTGTGGCCGGCGTGGAGGCCGAGCTGCGCGCCGGGGGACATCCCGGCGCCGCCGTGGACCGGCTTGTGGACTTCCTCGCCACCCTGCCGCCGGGCGGCGGCGTGGAGGGGGCCAGGTTGCCCCCCACGGTGCCCGACGGGGTCACGGCCAACCTGGTGGCCATCACCGAGGCGGTGGCCGTCGCCGCCCCCGAGGTGCACGTCGAGCTCGACCCCAGCCTGGTGCGGGGGATGGGCTACTACACCGGGCCCATCTTCGAGGTCGCCCACCCGAGCGCAACCGGGTCGGTGGCCGCCGGGGGGCGCTACGACGGGATGATCGGGCGCTTCACCGGAGGCGACGTGCCCGCCTGTGGGTTTTCCATCGGTTTCGAGCGGGTAGTGGACCTGGTGGCCGGCGACCGCCTGCCCGCCGGTGCCGACGCGGTGGCGCTGCTCTATGGAGGGGGCCACGACCCCGGCTCCCTGGTCCGCCTCCAGCGCCGGCTGGCGGCCGGTGGCCGGCGGGTCCGGCTGGTGCGCCAGCGCAACAACACCGGACGCCTCCTGGACGACCTGGCCTCCGAGGGCTTCGGCGCCTACGCCGTCCTGGCCCCGGGGCCAGTGCCCGACGGCGCCGGTCGCGACGCCGGGGTGGTCCTCAAGCCCCTCGCCCGCCGGCCCGGGGGGCCGCCCAGAGGGGATGGAGGTCCGGCGGGCTCCCGCTGCTACCAGCCGTCCGGTCACGCCGGCGAGGCGGCCGTCACGGCGCCACGGGACGCCGGCGAGGCGGTCGTCACGGCGCCACGGGACGCCGGCGAGGCGGTCGTCACGGCGCCACGGGACGCCGGCGAGGCACATCCCCGATAGGATCGGCCTTCGATGGAGGGCGCCGGGAGGGTCGCGTCTGGGCTGGTGGGGAGCCCGTCGGTCGTCACCGCAGGCGCCGGCCTGCTCCCGGTGGTGGTGACCGTGGTGGCCACCGTGGTGGTCGTGGCCCTGCTCGGCGCGGTGGTGGCGGTGGTACGCCAGGCCCGGGCCCTGCGCCGGGCGGGCGAGGAGCTGGTAAGCGAGACCCGGGCCCTCGTCGACGACCTGGCCGCGCTGTCGCAGCGGGCCGGGGCGGACCTGGACCGGGTGGACGACCTGGTGGGCAGCGCCCGGCGGCTGACCGAGACGGTGGGCACCGCCTCCCACGTAGCCTACGCGGCGGCGGCCCGCCCGGTGATCAAGGTCATGGCCCTCGGGGCGGGCACGGCCCGGGCCACCCGCCGGATGCGGCTCCGCCGCCGGGTGAGACCGTGACCCGGGTGAGGCCATGACCCGGATGAGGCCGTGACCCGGATGAGGCCGTGACCCGGGTGAGGCCGTGACCCGGGTGAGGCCGTGACCCGGGTGAGGCCGTGACCCGGGTGAGGCCGTGACCCGGGTGAGGCCGTGACCCGGGTGAGGCCGTGATCAGGCGCCTGGTGTGGCTGAGCGTGGGCGTCACCGCCGGGGTCAGCGCGTCGGTGTGGGCCAGGCACCGCTTCAGGCAGGCCTTGGCCCGCCTGGCCCCGACGGCGCTGTCGCGGCAGCTGTCGGGGACGGTGCGCGGGCTCGGAGGGGACCTGCGTGACGCCCTGGCCGAGGGGCGGGCGGAGATGGACCGCCGCCAGGCCCAACTGGAGGCCAGGGTGAGCGCCGGCCGGCCTCCGGCGCCGGGCAGGGGGAAAGGCGGGCGCCGCCCCGGTACCCTGTGAACCAGATGGACGCCCACGCGCTGCGGCGCGCCTTCAGCCGGTACTTCGAGGAGCGAGGCCACGTGGCGCTGCCCTCTGCCGGGCTCATCCCGCACCACCGCCGGGCCCCCATGTTTACCAACGCCGGGATGAACCAGTTTATCCCCTACTTCCTGGGCGAGGAGCCCTCGCCCTACCGGCGGGCCACGACCGTGCAGAAGTGCGCCCGCATCCGAGGCAAGCACGACGACATCGAGCTGATCGGTCGTACCACCCGCCACCTGACCTTCTTCGAGATGCTCGGCAACTTCAGCTTCGGCGACTACTTCAAGGCCGAGGCCATCGGCTTCGCCTGGGAGCTCCTCACCGGCCGCCTGGGCCTCGACGGGGACCGGATGTGGGCAAGCGTCTACGACGAGGACGAAGACGCCGCCGCCATCTGGGCCGACGGCGTGGGCCTGCCCGCCGAGCGGGTGGTGCGGATGGGCAGCGACAACTTCTGGGAGATGGGCGAGACGGGCCCGTGCGGGCCCAGCTCGGAGGTCTACTACGACAGGGGGCCCGACTTCGGCCCGCCAGGCGGTCCCGGCGCCGGGGGCGAGGAGCGCTACGTCGAGGTGTGGAACCTGGTCTTCATGCAGTACGACCGCCAGGGCGACGGCACGCTGCGGGCACTGCCGCAGCCCAACATCGACACCGGCGCCGGCCTCGAGCGCCTGCTCGCCATCCTCCAGGGCGTGCCGTCGGTGTGGGAGACCGACGTCCTGCGCCCGGTCATCGCCCGGGCCGAGGTGGTCAGCGGGCGGGCCTACGGCGGCGACGCCGAGGTCGACGTGGCCCTGCGGATACTGGCCGACCACGCCCGCTCCATGAGCTTCCTGATCTCCGACGGGGTCTTCCCCTCCAACGAGGACCGCGGCTACGTCCTGCGCCGGCTGGTCCGCCGGGCCGTGCGCCAGGCCTTCCAGCTCGGCATAGAGCGCCCGGTGACGGCGGAGCTGGTCAGCGCGGTGGTCGAGGTCATGGGGGGGGCCTACCCCGACCTGGCCCGCAACTCAGGCTTCGTGGCCGGCGTGGCCACCAGGGAGGAGGAGCGCTTTCGCGCCACCCTGCGCTCGGGCCTGGGCATCCTCGAGTCCGAGCTGGCCGCCGGGACGGGGCGGGTGTCGGGGGAGGTGGCCTTCCGGCTGCACGACACCCACGGCTTCCCGATCGAGCTGACCCGGGAGATCGCCGCCGAGCGGGGCAGGGGCATCGACGAGGTGGGCTTCGAGTCGGCCATGGACCTCCAACGTCGCCGGGCCAGGGATGCGGGGAAAGGGGGCGCCGGCGGGACGACCGAGCGCTCCGGTGCCTACATCGAGCTGCTCGAACAGTTCGGGCCCACCCGCTTCAGCGGGTTCATGGAGACCGAGTCGTCGGCGCGGGTCCTCGGGGTCCTGGCGGCGGGCGAGGGCGTGGTGGAGGTCATCCTCGACGCGACGCCGTTTTATGCCGAGGGTGGCGGCCAGGTGGGCGACACGGGGACAATCGTCACGGCCACCGGCTCGGCCCGGGTGCTGGACACCACCTTGGCGCTGCCGGGCCTGACCCGCCACCTGGCCGAGGTGACCTCGGGCGCCCTCAGCCCGGGCCAGGCCGCCACCGCCACGGTCGACGCCGGCCGCCGGGCCGCCATCGCCCGCAACCACACCGGGACCCACCTGCTGCACTGGGCCCTGCGCCAGGTCCTCGGCGACCACGTCAAGCAGCAGGGCTCCCTGGTGGCGCCCGACCGGCTCCGCTTCGACTTCACCCACTACCACCCCCTCTCCGCCGGCCAGCGCGCCGCCATCGAGGATCTGGTCAACTCGGCCGTGCTGGCCGACGACGCCGTGGTGGTGGACCTGCTGTCACGGGCCGAGGCGGACCGGGCCGGGGCGGTCGCGTTCTTCGAGGAAAAGTACGGCGAAGTCGTCCGCGTGGTCCGGGCCGGCCGGTCCTCGGTGGAGCTGTGCGGAGGCACCCACGTGGACCGCCTGGGCATGATCGGCCCGATCGAGATCACCTCGGAGAGCTCCATCGGGGCCAACATCCGGCGGGTCGAGGCCACCACCGGCACGGCCACCCTGGAGCGGCTGCGCCAGGCCGAGGCCACCATCGAGCGGGCCGCCGCCCTGCTCAAGGCGGCACCGGGGGAGCTGACCTCCGCCATCGAGCGGCGCCTCGACGACATGAGGGCGGTCCAGGACAGGCTGAGGTCCCTGCAGCGGGCCTCCCTGGCCGAGGCGGCCCGACTCCTGGCCGAGGAGGCGGCGGCGGACGGGGGGACGGTGGTGGCCCGTCGCGACGGCCTGGCCCCCGACGAGCTGAGGGAGCTGGCGGTGGCCGTCAGGGGCCAGCGCGGGGTGCGGGTGGTGGTCCTCGGGGGCACTCCGGGGGACGGCAAGGTCAACCTGGTGGCCGGCGTGTCCCCCGAGGCCCTGGCCGGCGGGGACGTGCCCGACGCCCCTAGCGTCATCGCCGGGGCGGCCCGGGTGCTGGGCGGCGGCGGGGGAGGACGCAACCCGGAGCTGGCCATGGCCGGCGGGCGCGACCCGTCCCGCCTGGACGACGCGCTCGACGCTGCCCGCACCAGCCTGGGCCTGCCGCCCAGGTGAGCGGGCCCCGCTGCCTGCCCGCAGCCGGCCGGCTCGTCGGCCTCGACCTGGGCGAGCGGCGCATAGGGGTGGCGGTATGCGACAGCGCCCAGCGCCTGGCCACGGCGGCGGCGACCATCGTGCGGGGCCGGGACGGCGCCGGCGACCGGGCCCGGGTGGCCGCCATGGTGGAGGAGTACGGA
>JBOGGP010000103.1:0-8318 GCA_050744105.1 Acidimicrobiales bacterium | reverse complement strand
AGAGGCCCGACGAGACGCCCGGCTCCCGACAGGGCGATCGGCTGCCACCCGAGCTGCTCGGCCGTGGCCCATGTGCCGAGGAGGCCGCAGGTGGCCACCGCCGCGCCCACCACCCACCGGGCGTCACCCTCGTCGGACAGCGTGCGCCCGGCCAGGGCGGCCAGGGCGCACAGGGCCCAGGTGACCACTCCGAAGCGGCGCTGAGGCGTGCCCCACCACCCCTGCGGGCCGCCGAGTCCCACGGCGGCTGCGAATGCCGCCCAGGCGACGAACGCGACTACCAGCACCGAGGTAGCGGTGACGCCGCCGTGGCCGCTGCGGTGCCGGGACCCCCACAGAGCCAGGGCGGCCCCGGCCAGGACCACGACCGTGACGGCCAGCCACTTGGCCGGTCCGAACGGTGACCAGCCCAGCGGATCGGCGACAAGGACTCCGGCGGGCAGGACCAAGCCGAGCACGACGGGTGCGGCGCGGCGTCTCACCGTTCCGAAATCTGTCTCATCTGTCACTTTCGACGAGGACGGGTCCCGGTGCCACCCGTTGCCGGGTGGCGGTGGCGGTCTTGTCCGGCCGGGATGGGCCGGTGCCGTCTTGACGGCTCATCGAGGAGCACCTGGGCGAGCCCATGGACCTCTCCTCCCCCCGTCCGTTCGCAGCACTGCCCTGCGGAGCGAGTGTGCTGGCTCCCGCCGCAGCGGCGGTACCGGTGCTGGTGTGGGCCTCGACGAGGGAGGCCAGGTTGGCCGCAGCGTTCCGGTCCCGGTCGAGGACCAGGCCGCAGTGCTCGCAGCGGTAGGTGCGCTCGGCCAGCGACAGCTTGGCTCTCACTGTCTTGGCCGCAGAGCAGGTCCTCGACGACGGGTACCACCGGTGGGCCACGACCAGGGCGCTCTCGTACCAGGTGGTCTTGTAGGCGAGCCCGCGGCGCAGCTCGGCGGGGGAGAACGAGACAGAGTCACCCCTTTCGCTCAACAGTTGGCAACCCTCCTGAGACACCCCGATATACCTACACGCAGGTGCGAGCCTCGACGTTCCACGAAACCCCGTGCTCAGACGACAGGCCCCCGGGGCCGCAGATGGGAGCCCGGGGCGGAGGGAGCCCCTCGACGCCTTGGACTACGACGCGCTCACGGCTGTGGCCTCCATCGCCGCGGGCGCCGACGGCGAGCTTGGCGGCCCCCACTGCGCAGCGCCCGCAGCCGACCGGCCGGCGCTGTCTCGGCCGGCGCTGTCTCGGGCGGCGCTGTCTCCGCCGGCGCCGCGGTCAGGCGTCGCGGCGCTGCAGCAGCACGTAGGCGATGCCCAGTACCACGGCGGCGTAGGCGCAGAGCACCCCGAGGCCGGCCCAGGCGGGCAGCGTGTGGGCCCCACGTACCACCGACGCCACCTGCTGGCCGGCGTCGGTGGGGAGGAACTCCTGCACCCACTGCTGGATGGACGTGGGCAGGGCGTTGGAGACCCCGGGGAGGACGAAGAAGACGGCCACCACGACGGTGATCGCCCCCGCCGTGTGCCGGACCAGGGCGCCGAGGCCGAGGGCCAGGAGCCCGGTGCCGGTCAGGTACAGGCCGGCGCCGAAGACGGCCCGCAGGACAAGGGGCTGGCCCAGGGTGGCGGACGGCGCCCCCTGGCCATGCAGGATGGGCTGGACCACCAAGAAGGCGGCGAAGGCCAGGACCTCGCCCACCACCAGGGCGACGGCGGCGAAGACGCCCGCCTTGGCGGCCAGCACCCATCCCCGCCGGGGCATGGCCTGCAGGGTGGTGCGGATCATGCCGGTGGCGTACTCGGAGGTGACCACCAGGACCCCGAGCACGGCGATGGCCAGCTGGCCGAAGCTCATCCCGTAGAAGCTGACCGAGGTCGGGTCGAAGATGTCACCCCCCCGGAACCGTCCGTTGTTCTGGTAGTGGTTGCCGACGGCCAGGCCGATCAGGGCGCCCAGGCCGACCGACAGCAGGATCGCCGCGCCGAGGGCGAAGTACGTGGAGCGAACGGTACGGATCTTGGTCCACTCGGAGCGGACCACGTCGCTGAAGCGGGCGGCCCGGGGCGCCGGTCCCCTGCCGGCGCCGGCCGGGGCCACGCTGGCGGAGGCGCCGGCGGCGCCGGGTGCGGTCTGGATGGTCATGCCACTCCCCTCTGGGCGAGCGGCCGCTCCTCGGCCGCGGTGGTGGTCCCGGCCCCGCTCAGGGCGCCGGCGTGGAAGTCGACGCTGTCGCGGGTCAGCTCCATGAATGCCTCCTCCAGCGACGCCCGCTGGGGCGACAGCTCGTGCAGGACGGCGCCGGTCGCCGCCGCCGCCTCCCCCACCGCCGACGCCTCCATGCCGGTCACCACCAGGGCACCGTCAGCCTGGGCGCTGACCTGGGCGCCAGCCACCCGAAGGGCGGCGGCCAGGGCCTCGGAGTGGGGGGAGCGCACCAGCACGGACTGCTGGGCGCTCGAGCGGATGAAGTCGTCGACGCTCATGTTGGCGATCATCCGCCCCCGGCCGATGACGATGAGGTGCTGGGCGGTCAGTGCCATCTCGCTCATCAGGTGGCTGGAGACGAGGACGGTGCGGCCCTCGGCGGCCAGGCCCCGCATCAGGTTGCGGACCCAGAGGATCCCCTCGGGGTCGAGGCCGTTGACCGGTTCGTCGAACATGAGCACGGCGGGGTCACCGAGCAGGGCTCCGGCGATGCCGAGGCGCTGGCCCATGCCGAGCGAGAAGCCCCCGGCCCGGCGCCTGGCCACCGCCTCCAGCCCGACCAGGCGCAGGACCTCGGTAACCCGGCTGCGGGGGATCCCGTTGCTCTCGGCCAGGGCCCGCAGGTGGCTGTGGGCCGAGCGGCCCTGGTGGACGGCCTTGGCGTCGAGCAGGGCGCCGACCTCGTGGAGTGGGGCGGCCAGGTGGGCGTAGTCCTTGCCGGCCACGGTGACACGGCCCCGGCTCGGTCGGTCGAGGCCGAGGATCATCCTCATGGTCGTGCTCTTGCCGGCGCCGTTGGGACCGAGGAAGCCGGTCACCACGCCCGGGCGCACCGAGAAGGAGAGATCGTCGACCGCCGTCACATGCCCGTACCGCTTGGTCAGGTTGTGTGCTTCGATCATGGGCCCCATGGTCGCACGCCGGAGCGCCGATGCCCATCCGGGCCATCCCTGAGGCCGGCCCTAGGCCAAGGTGGCGGCCGGCCGGGGGTACAGCGCCGTCGCTCCCCGCATGTAGGGGTGGAGCACCTCGGGCAGGGCCACCGAACCGTCGGGCTGGCGGCAGGTCTCCACCAGGGCGGCCCACACCCGGGGCACGGCCAGGGCCGAGCCGTTAAGGGTGTCGCACGGCCGGTTGGCGGCAGCCGGCGTACCGCCTGGGACGGCGCCCGGGCCCGGCCGGGCCGGGCGGTAGCGGATGGCGGCCCGGCGG
Source organism: Acidimicrobiales bacterium (assembly GCA_050744105.1). Classification (GTDB taxonomy): domain Bacteria; phylum Actinomycetota; class Acidimicrobiia; order Acidimicrobiales; family Palsa-688; genus JBOGGP01. Next base: position 4,912 of record JBOGGP010000103.1, on the reverse strand, counting down.
GCCTGGTAGTCGCTGAACCACGACACCGACGACACCTCCAGCCACAGGTCGCAGCCCGGCGCGTACACCTCGACGTCGAAGGACCGGGCGTGGGACTGGCCCAGGTCGCCGGTGCAGATGTCGACCACCCGGTAGGGCAGGCCGAGGCCGGCGACCACCGAGACCGCCCGCTCCAGCAGCTCGGCGTGCAGCGCCGGGGCGTCCTGGCGGGTGCAGAGGGCAAGTATCTCGACCTTGTCGAACTCGTGGACCCGCAGCAGGCCCCGGGTGTCGCGCCCGGCCGAGCCCGCCTCCCGGCGGTAGCAGGGGGTGCAGGCCATGAGCCGCAGGGGCAGGGCGGCCTCGTCGAGAATCTCGCCGGCGTACATGGAGGTGAGGGGGACCTCGGCGGTCGGGATGGCCCACAGGTCGTCGCGCTCGACGTGGTAGGCGTCGTCGGCGAACTTGGGCAGCTGGCCGCTGGCCTCCAGGGCGGCCGAGCGCACCAGGGTGGGCGGGCGCACCTCCTCGAAGGCGTCGGCGTTGCGGTCGAGGGCCAGCTGGCACAGGGCCCGCGCCAGGGTGGCGCCGCCGCCGCGCAGGGCCGGGAACATCGAACCCGACAGCCTCGCCCCCCTCTCCAGGTCCAAGATGCCGAGGTCGGCCCCGACGTCCCAATGGGGCACCCGCTGGTGGGCCTGGTAGGTGCGCTCGCCGGCGCCGCCCAGGACCACGTTGTCCGCCTCGGAGGCGCCGTCGGGGGCGTCGGGCGCCGGCAGGTTGGGGATCCGCAGGAGCAGCTGGCGCAGGGCAGCGGCGGCGGCGGCGGCGGCCGCCTCGTGCGCGGCCAGGAGCGCTCCTGCCTGCCTGGACTCATGGGAAAGGGCCTCCCCGGCGGTGGTGTCCCCGTCCCGGCGGGCCTGGGCGACGCCCGCCGACAGGCCATTGACCTCCTGGCGCAGGCGCTCAACCTCGCTCTGGGCGGCGCGGCCGGACGACTCCAGGGCGGCGGCCCGGTCCAGCTCGGCGGGATCGACCCCCTTGCGGGCCAGAGCCACCTTGACGGCAGCAAGGTCGTGACGCAGCAGGCGCACGTCGATCATGGGTGGCGAACGTACCGACTATCCGGTGGTGAAGGTGCCGATTTCCCCGCACCGGTGCTGCTCGGCCCAGACCCGGTACGGTCGGCCCGGTGGTCGTCGAGGTCCAGGGGCTGGTGGTGCGCTACGGCACCACCCTGGCCGTGGCCGGCATCGACCTCCACGCCGGCGCCGGCCAGGTGCTGGTCGTGCTCGGCCCCAACGGCGCCGGCAAGACCAGCACCGTCGAGACCCTGGAGGGCTACCGGGCCCCGTCGGCCGGGCGGGTACGGGTCCTCGGCCTCGATCCCCGCGGCGACCACCGCCACCTGCGGGGCCGCATCGGGGTGATGCTCCAACGGGGCGGGGTCTACCCGGCCATGAGCCCCCGGGAGGCGCTCAGGCTGTGGGCCTCGTACTACCCGTCCCCCCTGGCGCCGGCCGGCCTCGTCGAGCAGCTGGGGCTGGCCGCGGTGGCCACCACCCCGTGGCGGCGCCTGTCGGGTGGCGAGCAGCAGCGCCTGTCGCTGGGGCTGGCCCTGGTGGGCCGGCCCGAGGTGGCGTTCCTGGACGAGCCCACCGCCGGCGTGGACCCCCAGGGACGCCTGGCCATCCGCCAGGTGATCGCCGGCCTGCGCGACGACGGGGTGTGCGTGGTGGTCACCACCCACGAGCTCGACGAGGCCGAGCGCATGGCCGACCGGGTGGTGATCATCGACCGCGGCCTGGTGGTCGGCGAGGGGACGCCCGCCGAGCTGACCGGCGGGGCCGGCGGCGACGAGGTGCGCTTCGGGGCCGGCGCCGGGCTCGACGTCGCCTCCCTGGGGGAGGCGGTGGGCGCCCCGGTGAGCGAGGTCCGCCCCGGCGAGTACCTGGTGGGGGCCGCCGGCACGCCGGTCAGGGTGGCCGCCCTGACCGCCTGGCTGGCCGAGCGAGACCAGGCCCTGGCCGACCTGAGGGCGGGGCGCCAGCGCCTGGAGGACGTGTTCCTGCGCCTGACCGGGGACCGGTGACGGGGCCGGCGGGGCGGGGGCCGGGCCGGCGGGGACCGGTGACCGGCCCGGCGCCAGCGCGGGTGGCGGCCCGGGCCCTGGGCTCCCAGACGGCGGCCGAGCTGCGCCTCACCCTGCGGCGGGGCGACTCGGTGCTGCTCACCCTGGCCATTCCCGTCGGTCTGCTGGTGTTTTTCTCCCTGGTCGACGTGCTCCCCAAGCCGGCCGGTGTGGCCCACCCGGTCACCTTCCTGGCCCCGGGGATCCTGGCCCTGGCCGTCATGTCGACGGCCATGGTCAGCCTCGGCATCGCCACCGGCTTCGAGCGCCAGTACGGCGTGCTCAAGCGGCTGGCCGCCACCCCGCTCGGCCGCCCCGCCCTCCTGGCGGCCAAGACGGCGGCCATCGGAGGTGTCGAGGTGGTCCAGGTGGTGGTCCTGGTGGCAGTGGCCGTGGCCCTGGGCTGGCGCCCGGGCGGCCAGGCCGGCCTGGCCGTGGCCGCCATGGCCCTGGCCACCGTGGCCTTCGCCGGCGTGGGCCTGCTGATGGCGGGAGCGTTGAGGGCCGAGGTCACCCTGGCCGCCGCCAACGGCTTGTACCTGGTGCTCCTGCTGCTCGGGGGGATGGTCTTTCCCCTCTCCAGGCTGCCCGCCGGCCTGCGCCAGGTCGCCGAGGTCCTGCCCTCGGGTGCCCTCTCTGACGCCCTGCACGCCGCCCTCAGCGGGACCGGTTCGCTCCCCGGGCGTCCCTGGCTGGTCCTCGCCGCCTGGGCCGCCGCCGCCCCTGCCGCGGCGGCGGCGACGTTCCGCTGGGAGTGACGCCATCGGCCTCGCCATTACCCCTAGAGTGTCTAGGTATGGCTACCGACAACGTCAGAGGGCAGCTCGACCTGATGCTGCTGCGGATCCTCGACGACGGGCCCGGGCACGGCTACTCGGTCATCGGCGCCCTGCGCCGGCGTTCGGGGGAGACCTTCGACCTGCCCGAGGGGACCGTCTACCCGGCGCTGCACCGCCTGGAGGAGGCCGGCCTGCTGGCCAGCGACTGGGAGGCGGTCGACGGCCGGCGCCGGCGCATCTACCGATTGACCTCACCGGGGGTGGTGGCCCTGGCCGACGCACGCAGCCGTTGGGCCCACTTCGTCTCCGCCGTCGAAGCGGTCCTCGCCCCCCTGACCCAGAGGCCCCTGACCCAGGGGGCCGTGGCCGAGGGGATGGCGTGAGCGGGGGGATGGCGTGAGCGGGGGCGCCGAGGAGACCAGCCCGATCGAGGACTTCCTCGACCGCCTGCTGGTCGCCTCGGCCGGCGCCCCTGCCCGAGCCACCAGGCACCTCCTGGCCGAGACCGAGGCCCACCTGCGCGACGCCGCCGAGGAGGCCGTGGAGTCCGGTGCCACACGACCCGAGGCCGAGCGAGCTGCCCTGGCCCGCTTCGGGCCGGTCGAGGCGCTGGTCAGGGCCGAGGCGAAGGGCCGGACCCTGCCGGTCACGGCCCTGGTCCGCCCGGCGGTCGGGACCTCCCTGCTGATCGGCGGCCTGGCCGGGCTGGCCATGGGAGTGAGCGCGCTGGTAACTGCGGCGATGCGAGCGGTTGGCGGGCCGGCCTTCGTGGTCGACATCTCACATCACACCTACCTGGCCCCGACGGACTGCGCCCGCTGGCTGTCCCTGGACCACTCGGCCCACAGCTGCTACCAGGCCGCCCTGGCGGACTGGTCCAACGAGGTGGTCGCCTACCGGGCCGTCCTCGGCGTCCTCGGCGTCGTGGCCCTGCTGGCCTATCGCGGCCTCCGCCGCCGCTCCTCGCTCCGCCGGCTCACCTTCGACCTGCCCCGGAGCCCGGTGGACGCGGTGGCCTTCGTCGTCTTCGCCGGCGCCGGGATGTGGCTAGCCGGGCTCGGTGTGGACGCCGTGATCTCCAACGCCGGGCACAGCGCCGGCGTGGGCTTGGGCACGGCGCCCCCGCTGCTGGCCCTCGGGGCACTCTTCGGCTGGCGCCTGCTGGCCGACCTGCGGGCCCCCCCGGCGCCGGCCCGAGACTGACGCCGGCCGCGGCGAGCGGAACCGGGAGGTGCCCTCGGCCTGTCTATAAGGGCGGGGAAAGGTGAGAGTTGGGCGACGAAGAGGCCTTCGGCCGGTACGTGATCGATTCCTACGCCGTCCTTGTCCGCCGCGCCATGCTCCTGGTCGGGGACCGGGGCCACGCCGAGGATCTGGTGCAGGCGTCGCTGGCGCGGGCCTACCCGCGCTGGCGGCGGATCGTCCAGCCCGACGCCTACCTGCGTACAGTGATGGTCCGCACGGCCATGGGATGGCGGGCCCGCCGCTGGAACGGTGAGCTGCCCACCGACCCGCTGCCCGACACACCGTCGCCGACCGACGTCCTGGCCGGTTCCGACCTGAGCGCAGCGGTCCGCGCCGCCCTCATGTCCCTGCCCGCCGAGCAGCGGGCCGTGGTGGTCCTGCGCTACTTCGACGACTGCTCGGAAGCGGAGATCGCCGCCGCCCTCGGCTGCTCGGCGGGGACGGTCAAGAGCCGGGCGTCCCGGGCACTCGCCTCGCTTCGCTCCAACGGGCTCCTTGCCGAGGAAGGACAGCTGAGATGACCGAAGGCCCTGTTGCCGGCCCCGCTCCAGAGGACAACCCCAAGGCGCCGCCTGGCGCCGGCAGTCCCCTGGCAGACGACCCCGACCAGGACGATCGCCTGCGCCACCTGCTGGCCCAGGCGGCAGGCCTCCCCGGTGGCACCGACGCATTCGCCGCCGTCTACGCGGTGCGGCGTCGGGTCAGGCGCCGCCGGGGCGCCCGCGCCGCCGTGGGCGGCTGCCTGGTCACCGGGCTGGTCGCCGCCGCCGTGATGGTC
>JBOGGP010000102.1:0-8473 GCA_050744105.1 Acidimicrobiales bacterium | reverse complement strand
CCCTGGCCATCGAGGCCCGGCTGGCGCAGGCCCAGGGCCCGAGCGGCCCTCTGAGCGGGCAGGCCCAGGGCCCGAGCGGCCCTCTGAGCGGGCAGGCCCAGGGCCCGAGCGGCCCTCTGAGCGGGCCGGTCCAGGCGGTCTGGAGCGACGACGGCATCATCCTGCGGATGCCCGAGGCCGACGAGCCCCCTGACCTCGACGTCGTCCTGGTCGAGCCGGCCGAGCTGGACGACCTGGTGGTTGGCGCGGTGGGATCCTCGGCCCTCTTCGCCGCCCGCTTCCGGGAGAACGCCGCCCGCTCCCTCCTGCTGCCCCGCCGCCGGCCCGGATCTCGCACCCCGCTTTGGCAGCTGCGCCAGCGGGCCTCCGATCTGGCCGGGGTGGCGTCGAGGTACGGGGAGTTCCCGATCCTGCTCGAGACGTACCGGGAGTGCCTGCGCGACGCCTTCGACCTTCCCGCCCTCGGGGCGGTCATGGCCGGCGTTGCCTCCCGCCGGATCCGGGTCACCTGCATCGACCTGGCTGTGCCGTCGCCCTTCGCCAGCGGGTTGGTGTCGAGCTGGGTGGCCGCCTTCATGTACGAGGGCGACGCCCCCCTGGCCGAGCGCCGGGCCCAGGCCCTGACCCTCGACCGCCGGATGCTGGCCGAGCTGCTCGGCTCCGACGAGCTGCGGGACCTGCTCGACGCCGGTGCTCTGGGAGACCTCGAGGCGGAGCTCCAGGCCCTCGACGACCGGCGCCGGGCCCGGTCCATCGACCAGGCCGCCGACCTGCTGCGCCGGCTCGGGGACCTCGACGCCGGTGAGCTGGAGGCCCGCTGCACCCCCGAGGTGGGGCCGGGGGCCGCCGCCGCCCTGGTGGCAGCGCGGCGGGCCGTGCCGGTGCGGGTGGCGGGCGAGGAGCGGCTGATCGCCGCCGAGGACGCCGGGCGCTATCGCGACGCCCTGGGGGTCGAGCCCCCACCCGGCCTGCCCGAGGCGTACCTGGCCGTGGTCCCCGACGCCCTGGTGCAGCTGGTGCGGCGGTGGGCCCGCACCCACGGGCCCTTCGTGACCACCGAGCCGGCCGCCCGCTTCGGCCTGGCCCCCGCCGCCGCCGCCGCCGTCCTCGACGAGCTGCGCGCCGCCGGCCGCCTGGAGCGTGGTGCGTTCCGCCCGGGGGGTCGGCAGGAGGAGTGGTGCGATGGCGACGTGCTGGCCGCGCTGCGCCAGCGTTCGCTCGCCGCCTTGCGCTCGGAGGTGGCGCCCGCCCCCTCCACCGCCCTGGTCCGCTTCCTCCCCGGCTGGCACGGGGTGGCCCCCGCCGGCCGCCCGCCGGCGGCGGGCGGGCTGGACCGCCTCTGGGAGGTGGTCGGCCAGCTCCAGGGTCTGGCCCTGCCGGCCAGCGTCTGGGAGCACGACGTCCTGGCCGTGCGGGTGCGGGGCTACCAGCCGCGGATGCTCGACGAGCTGCTCTCGGCCGGCGAGGTCATGTGGATGGGCGCCGGCTCCCTCGGGCGCGACGACGGCCGGGTTGTCCTCGCCCGCCGGGCAGACGCAGCCGTGCTCCTGCCCCGCCTCGGGTTGGTGGGAGACCTCCACCGGCCCACCGGTGGGGCCCGCTCTCCCGCTCAGGCTCCCGAGACCGGGGCCCACCAACGCATCCGGCAGGTGCTGGCCGCCCAGGGTGCATGCTTCTTCCGGGAGCTGCGGTCACCGGGCGTGGGCGACACCGAGGTGCTCGAAGCCCTCTGGGACCTGGTGTGGGCCGGCGAGGTGACCAACGACTCGTGGGCCGCCGTGAGGGCCACCGTCGGCGCCCGGTCCCGGCGGGGGCGCGGGACCCGGTCCCAGCGGGGGCGCGGGACCCGGTCCCAGCGGGCCCTGCCCTCCCTGATTGGCGGCCCGGGCCGGGTCGGCCCGGTGAGCGGGGGCCTGGGCCGGATCGGCCCGGTGAGCGGGGGCCCGGGCCGGATCGGCCCTGTGATTGGCGGCCCGGGCCCGAGCGGCGCTCTTACCAGGGGCCCGGGCCCGGCGGCGGGGGGGGCCGGCAGCGAGGCCGGGGCTGCCGCCGGCCGGGTGACGCCGCACGGGCTCGGGCGCCGGCCCCGGGTCGGCGCCCTCAGCGCCCTGGGCCCGGCTCGGGGGCAGGGACGGTGGTCATTGGTCGAACGCCAGATCGGGCCGGTCGAGGCCGGTGGCACCCAAGCCGGCCTGGCCGTGGCCGGGCTGCTGCTCGGCCGCCACGGCGTCGTTACCCGCGACGTGGTACGGGCCGAGGGGCTGCCTGGTGGCTTTGCCGGCATCTACCCGGTCCTCAAGGCCATGGAGGAGTCAGGCCGGGCCCGGCGGGGTTACTTTGTCACGGGCGCCGGCGGGGCCCAGTTCGCCCTGCCCGGCGCGGTCGAGAGGTTGCGGGACTCGCGTAGCGGCGCCGGCGACGGCGTCCAGCCGGCGGGCGAGCGGGGGTTGGACGGTGCGGCCGGCGATCGGGGCGGGTGCGGCGCTGCTCCCGGAGCGGCCCGATCCGGCCCCGTGGTCACCATCCTGGCCGCCACCGACCCGGCCAATGCCTACGGCCTCGGCGTCGCCTGGCCGGTCAAGGGACCTCAGCGGGTCGCCGGCGCCTACCTGGTCCTGGTGGACGGCACCGGATCCCTCTACCTCGACAAGGGTGGCAGGGGCCTGACGGCCTTGCGTGAGGTCGACGGCACGTGGGAGGCCCCGGCCGCCGACGCACTGGCCCAATCGGTACGTTCTGGGCACTGGGGGCGGCTGGCCCTGGCCCGCTACCCAGAGGAGCTCGAGGACGCGCTGCTCGCCGCTAGCTTCGTGCCCACCCCACGCGGCCTGGTGTGCTATGGCTGAGGGTGGCCGTGTGCTTCAATGCCCCCGTGGTAGAGCCGCCCGACGCCGGCACACCGCCCGGGACCTCCAGTGGCGGTCCGGAGGCCAGTCCCGCCGACCAGAGAGCCGGTGGCGGTGACACCGAGCTAGAGGTCGGGCGCGCCACCGCTGTGGACGACGAGCTGGTGGTAGCCCTCGGAGCTCTGGTCCCCCAGCTTTCCCGATCCTCGCCGCCCCCCACCGCCGCCGAGCTGGCCGCCCTGGTGGAGTCACCGGGGACGACCCTCTTCGTGGCCCGGGACGGCCCCGCCGGGCCCATCGTCGGGACCTTGACGCTGGTGGTCTTTCGCATCCCCACCGGCCTGAGGGCCTGGATCGAGGACGTGATCGTCGACGAGTCGGTAAGGGGACGGGGAGGCGGCGAGGCGCTGACGCGGGCCGCCCTCGGCGTCGCTGCCGAGCTAGGGGCCAGGACCGTCGAGCTCACGTCGCGGCCCTCCCGGGTCCCGGCCAACCGCCTGTACCAGCGGATCGGCTTCGTGGCTCGGGAGACCAACGTGTACCGCTTCACGCTCGGCTGACCTCGGCGCCCGGCCGGGCACGTACCGGGGCCGGCGGGCCGTGCCCTTGCAGGCGACCCCGGCGTGCCTGTCGGGTTGACATACCGCCTCAGGCAGGCAGTTACCGCAGCGACCAGCAGGCCGAGGATCGTGGCAGGGGGCACTAGGATCGGTGGGGCGACACCAACGTCCGACGACCGGGGGCGCAGTGGCCGAATCCATAACCGTCACCGACAACCGCACCGGGGAGTCCGTGGAAGTGCCGCTCCACGACGGTGGCGTGTCGGCCGACCAGCTCCGCAAGCTCCTTCCCGGGGTCTGGGTCTACGACCCGTCCTTCATGACGACGGCTCTGGCCTCCAGTGCCATCACCTATCTGGACGGGGAGGCGGGCATCCTGCGCTACCGCGGGTACCCCATCGAGCAGCTGGCCGAGCAGTCGACCTACCTGGAGGTGGCCTACCTTCTGATCGAGGGTGAGCTGCCCACCGCCGCCCAGCTCGACGCCTGGGTGTCGGATGTCACCCATCACACCTACATCCACGAGAACTTCCGCAAGCGGTTCCTCGATGGCTTCCACTACGACGCCCATCCCATGGGCATGCTGATCTCGGCCGTGGCCGGCCTGTCGACGTTCTACCCGGAGTCCAAGCGCGTAGCCGACGCCGAGTCCTTCCACCGCCAGATGGTGCGCATGATCGCCAAGATGCCCACCGTCGCCGCCGCCTGCTACCGCTTCAGCCTGGGGATGCCGTTCGTCTATCCGGACAACTCGCTGAGCTTCACCGAGAACTTCCTGTCGATGATGTGGAAGGTGGCCGAGCCCCGCTACGAGGCGGACCCGGTGCTGGCCAAGGCGCTCGACGTGTTGTTCATCCTCCACGCCGACCACGAGCAGAATTGCGGGACGCTGGCCATGCGCACGGTGGGCTCGGCTCACGCCGACCCATACGTGTCGGCGGCGGCGGCGGCGGCCGCCCTGTACGGACCTCGCCACGGCGGGGCCAACGAAGCCGTCTTGCGGATGCTGGACCAGGTTGGCTCCATGGACAACGTCCCGGCGTTCATTGCCCAGGTAAAGGAGGGCCAGGGGATGCTCCAGGGCTTCGGCCACCGGGTCTACAAGAACTACGACCCGAGAGCCAAGATCATCAAGCGCACGGCCGACGAGGTCTTCGCCGTCACTGGCAAGAATCGCCTGCTGGACATCGCGCTGAAGCTCGAGGAGGTGGCCTTGTCGGACGAGTACTTCGTGTCGCGCCGGCTATACCCCAATGTCGACTTCTACTCCGGTCTCATCTACCAGGCCTTGGGCTTTCCCACCGCCATGTTCACCGTCCTGTTCGCCATACCGCGAACGGCGGGGTGGCTGGCCCACTACCGGGAGCTGATCGACCAGGGCCAGAAGATCTACCGGCCCCGCCAGCTGTGGACAGGCTCGGACGAGCGGGCCTACGTGCCGGCCGGCGCCCGACCCTGACCGGCGGGCGGCCGGGGAGTGGTGCGGATGAGACCCTCCTGGACCACGGTCACCACCAGCGTCCCGTGGCTGGTGAAGATGGAGCCCATGGCCAGCCCACGGGCACCCGCCGCGCTGGGGCTGCGCTGGTCGTAGAGCAGCCAGTCGTCAGCCCGGAATGGCCGGTGGAACCACATGGCGTGGTCGAGGCTGGCCTGGGAGCCCGAACCATGGCCCTCCCAGATGAGCCCATGGGGCAGCATCACGGTGTCGAGCAGGGTCATGTCGCTGGCGTAGGCCACCACGCACGCGTGGAGGAGCGGATCGTCGGGCAGGAGACCGTCTGCCCGGAACCAGACCTGGTGGTGGGCCCGGCGACGGAAGCCGGGGCCCTCGACTGCCCCGCTCGGAGGGCCGCTCGGGCCCTCGGACCGGGCGGCGGTGCCCACCGGTCGTAGGTCGAGCGGTTCGGGGAGGCGGTAGCGGCCGCCCAGCCGCTCGGCGTAGGGAGCCATCTGGTGCTTCCAGCCGGGCAGGGACTCCGGCCTGGGCACGGCGGGCATCGGGTCCTGGTGGTCGACTCCGTCCTCAGCCAGGTGGAACGAGGCTGACAGGTGGAAGATGGCCTCGCCCCGCTGGATGGCGGCCACCCGGCGGGTGGTGAAAGAGCGCCCGTCGCGGATCCGGTCCACCTCGTAGAGGATCGGTATCGACGGGTCACCCGGGCGGAGGAAGTAGGAATGCAGGGAATGCACCAACCGGGGCGGTCCGGCCCCGCCGGTCAACGTCCGCCCGGCGGCCACCAGGGCCTGTCCGGCCACCTGGCCGCCGAAGACCCTGGTCATCGTCCTCTCGGCCGGGCTGTAGCCCCTGAAAAGGTTGAGCTCGATCGTCTCCAGGTCGAGGGTGGCCACCAGAGCGTCGAGGGCGGCGGTCACTGGCGTCCCGGCGCCGCTCCACCGATGCCGGGTACGACCACGCCGGGGCGCCAGGGCTGATCGCGGCGCCGCGAGTAGGCTGCGACGATGTCGGTGTCAGCGGGCGCATTCTTGGACAGACTGCGCACCCCCGACGGGCAGAGGCTCATGCGCTACAGCCTGGTCTCGGTGGTCTCGGTGGGGGTGAGCACGCTGGTGCTGGTCTTTTGCAGCGGGGTGCTCAGCTGGTCGGCGGTGGTGTCCAACACTGTAGCAACGGCAGTGGCGACCATTCCCAGCTACGAGCTGAACCGCCGTTGGGCATGGGGCAAGACCGGCAGGGGTCACCTGTGGAAGGAGGTGGCGCCGTTCTGGGTGCTGGCCTTCGTGGGGTACGCCTTCTCGACCGTGTGCGTGCATTTCGTCGAGGACTTCGCCAAGACTCAGCAGTATTCGCACCTGATCCGGACCGGCCTGGTGGGCATCACCTCGATTGCCGCGTTCGGTGTGCTATGGGTCATAAAGTTCATCCTATTCAACAAGGTCCTCTTCGCCCACCGGCCGCTGCCCGGCGAGGCCTTCGACGGCCGTACCGGCCTGCCCACCTGAGCGACGCCGAGGAACCGCCTGATCACGTCGTCGATCGGGCCCGGGCGGTCAAGGGTTTCATGCCCGACGACGAGGGCGCCGCCCTGTACCGGGCCGGTTGCCGGGCGGCCCGCAGCGGGGGAGGCCCGCTGGTCGAGGTCGGCACCTACTGCGGCAGGTCGGCGCTGTTCCTGGGGTCCGCCGCCGCCGCCGCCGGCGCCACCCTCTTCAGCGTCGACCACCACCGGGGTTCCGAGGAAAACCAGCCCGGTTGGGAGCACCACGACCCCTCACTCGTCGATCCCGCGTCGGGGACCTTCGACACCCTGCCCTGGGCCCGCCGCAACCTGGCGGCCGCCAGCCTGGAGGGGGTGGTGGTCCTGGTCGTGGGTCGGTCGGTCACCGTGGCTCGGGCCTGGTCGACGCCGTTGGCACTCCTCTTCATCGACGGGGGCCACGGCCGTGAGGAGGCCTGGGCCGACTACCGGGCGTGGGCCCCCAAGGTGGCACCTGGTGGCCTGCTGGCCATCCACGACGTGTTCCCCGAACCGGCCGCCGGCGGCCGCCCGCCCTACGAGATCTTCTGCGAGGCCATCCGCCGGGGTGGGTTTGTCGATCTGGCCGGCGCCGGGTGCGGGAGCTTGCGGGTGCTCCGCCGAGCCAACCCAGGCTGCCTTGGTTGATCTCGGCTCACAACTGGCGCTTGCGGGTCTCGATCCGGTTGCGGGACGGCCCCACCCGGGCCGGCGGCCTGTCCTCGTCCACCTGACGCTCCGCACCACCTCCTTCGTCTGGGTCTGGGTCCGCCGGCGGGTGGCTGGGGGGTGGGCTCCTCAGCGGTCTTGGTCCGGTGGTCAGACGGCGTCCGGGGGCCCGGGGCAGCGGGCGCTGGCCTTGCTCCAGCCGGGCCGAGATCGCCTCGGCGACCGCGTCGATGGTGCCTTGGTCCAGAACTGCTGGTCGGGCCCGCAGGGCGATGCGGCGGCGCAGCCCCTCAACCTGGTCGCTGAGCAGCGCCAGCTGTTCGAACACCACCGATTCGACGGGGGCTTGTGGCGCCCCCCGGGCGGCCGTCACCGCGTCCTCGACGCGGGCGACCAACGCGGCGAGCCCGGGACCCTGGTCCATGGCGGCGAGTCGCTCCTCGACGGCGCCGAGGATGCGCTCGAGGTCATCGGCCTGGGCCGAGGCCAGCCGATCCACGGCGTCCTCCATCCGACCCAGGGCTTGGATGGTGGCGTCGTCGTCGGCCAGCCGATGGCCCAGGGCATCGATGCGGGCCTGGATCGAGGTTTCCAACCGGTCGAGGGGACTGTCGTCGTCGGCGGCCTCGGCCAGGGCCTCCAGGACACTTTCGACCTGACCGAGACGATTCAGGACCTGGTCGGCCCCACCGCCGCGATCACCTTGGCCACCGCGGCCGACAGCCCGATCGGCCAGCGTCTCGACACCGTCCCGAATCTCGGCCAGCTGGTCGCGAAACTGCCGGGCGCGGGTGGTGCTCTCGGATGACCAGATCTCGCTTCGCCGGGTCAGCTCGGCCACCACCTCGGTCAGGCCGCCGGCGGCGTCGGCCCGATCCTCAGCGGCCTGGGCCACCCGCTTGAGGCGGGACGCAACGTCGGTGAGGCTGCCTGCGGTGGCCTCGTTGAGGAGGGAGAGGGTCTCTCGCATCTCGTCCCGAGTTGCTCGCAGGTCATTTGCGACTTCCCTGCCCCTGGCCTCGACGACCGATCGCAGGACCCCTTCGCTCTCCTCCACCGCCATCGTCGCCGCGTTTGCCGAGCGCTCGGCGCGGACACTGAGACGCTCGATCTCGGCTTGGAGCTTGCGGATACCATCCTCGCCGTCGAAGAGGGCTCGCTCCACATCCTCCAGTGTGCGCTGATGCTCCTTGCGGTAGTCCTCCAGATCCCGGCTGGAGATGGCCTGGATCCGGGCGCTTTGCTCGGCGTAGTCGCGGAGGCGGTCGCCCAGCATGTCCCTGAAGGTGTTGGTCGCTCTAGTCAACCCGTCCAGCCGCACGCCCAGCGCGCCCGGCAGGTCCGAGATGCTCTCGGGCCCGACTGCCGCCGGTGGTGGCTCGCTGGCAACGCCGCCGCCCGCGCCCCCGCGGCTTGCGGC
>JBOGGP010000101.1:0-8557 GCA_050744105.1 Acidimicrobiales bacterium | reverse complement strand
CAGGATCGCCCCAGCCACGGCGAGGACCGCACCAACTACCAGCAGGGGGACCTGCCAGGACGACGCCGGGGTGAAGGCAACGATCTCTGCGGCCAGGTCCTGCTTTCCCGAGAGTAGGTTACCCGCCCGGGTGTCGGTCCACACGGCGAGGGCGGAGCGGTCGGTCGACACCAGCCCCAGGCGGCTGCCCAGGTCCGGCAGGTTGCGTATGGAGTTGGGGGCGAAGCGGGAGTCGAAGGCCCGGTCGGAGAGGTCGACGGAGGCGCCGAAGGTCCTGGCCCCGTCGTAGGACGACGCCAGGGCGGCCCGGTCGGCGACGTCGTGGGGGTCGGCCTGGCGGGTGTAGTAGAGCACGTCGAGGCGGCCGCCGGGGGCGGCGGCCAGCGCCGGGAGGTACTTGTCGCGCCCGTCCCCTGCCGGTGCGTGGTCCACCCTCACGCCCGGGGAGAAATGGGCTCCGCCATCGGTAGAGGCCCACACGTACACGTCGGGCTCGCCGAGGCGGGCGTCGGTGAAACCCACGTAGACGCGACCGCGAGCGGGGTCGAGCGCCAGCGACGGGAAAGGCGGGAGGAAAACCACGAACCGGGTGTAGGGGACGACACGGGCGTCGACCACCGTCTGGGCCCAGTGCCGCCCGCCGTCGGTGGAGCGAGCCAGCATCACGGTCCACGGCCCGGCATAGGCAGGGCCGCCGTTGCCTCCCGACCCGCCGTTGTAGTCGAGGGCGTCGCCGCCGATGTCCAGGTAGGACACGTACAACGCTCCACCGGAGCCCACGGCGACCGACGGCGCCACCACCCGGGCCCGGGTGGGCGGGCTGACCTGCACCGGCGCCGACCAGGTCAGCCCCCCGTCGGTGGAACCGGACAACATGATGGGGTTGCCCACGTCGGGGAAAAAGAGGTTACCGGTGGTGCGGACCTGCAGCCATGTGAGGTACAGGTGCCCGGCCACCTGGGGGTCGGCGGCCAGGCGGGCCTGGAACTCAAGGGGCCCACCGACCCTCACCGGGCGGGACAGAGTCCGCCCGCCGTCCGTCGAGGTGGCCAGCCAGAGGGCGTGGGGGCTGTTGCCGATGCCAATGAGGGTGACGTAGGACAAGTAGAGCACCCCATTGGGCCCGAATGCCACGTCGGGGGCGTAGCAACGGGCGGGAAGCTCCTCACCTGTGGGGAACGGGACGGGGGTCTGGCGCCAGTGGAGCCCGCCGTCGAGGGACACGTGCAGGGCGCAGGAGTACTGCGGGGAGTCCACCCGGTTGGCCACCGCCACGTCGGCCGGGTTGCGGGGGCTTCGGGCCAATACCGGGGAGTTGTTGGTCCCAGGGGTGGTGGGGTCGGTGGCGGCGGCGTCGACGGGGCGGTTGCCGCCCACGGCCGCCGCGCTCGGGCCGTGGAGCGTGGTGGCCGCGACCACGGCGCCGGCGGCCGACACCAGGGCGCTCACCCCCAGGAGCCCGACCAGGCCGAGCCTGGAGGGCAGGCGACGCAGGCGGGACGGCAGGCGTCGCAAGCGGCCCAGCCACGGCGGTCGGTACCTCGCCAGAATCGCCACTGTCTTTTCGCGCCGACCTTTCTGGCCAGGAATGCCCGGGCGCGAACGGTACACCCGGCGCCATCGATCCGCCCCGCAGAAGCCGCCGGAGTTGGCTCCTTGTGTATTCTCCGGTCCCGGGCACCCCGGCAGCGAGAGGCGACAGTGGCGAACTCCGACAGTGCGAGGTCGAACAGCAGGGGTGGCCGCCGGCGGCCGCCGCGGCGGTGGAGGTGGGCCCGGCGCTACGGCCTGGGCCTGATCTGCGGCCTAGCAGTGTTGGTCCTGCTGGGCGGATACGTGGCGGTGCTGGCCAACTCCAAGCCACATGTCACCGGGACCACCCTGCAGTTCAATCAGTTTGCCAACCTGGTCGCCCAGGGCCGGATATCAGACGCCACCATCCTGGACCAGGACTCCTACGTCGTCGGGCACTACGTGGTCCACCATGCGTCGGGTCCCGACGGCGCGGCGGCCTTTAACACGCCCTACCTGAAGGCGGCCGACGCCCGGGGACAGCTGCTCAACATCCTGCTGGCCCACGACGTGCCCACCACCATCGACCAGCAGTTCGGCAAGAGCCTGCTGGTGCCGGCCACCATCCTGCTGCCCTCGCTCATCATCGTCGTGGTCTTCATCTACCTGATCTTCTCCTACCGCCGCGGCACCGGGCTCTTCGGCATCCGCAGCGGAGCCCGCCGGCGCGGGCGGCCCGAGGCCGGCGGGGTGAGCTTCTCCGACGTCGCCGGCCAGGACTTGGCGGTAGGCGAGCTGCGCGAGCTCAAGGCCTTCATCACCGACCCAGGCCGCTTCGCCGTCCTCGGGGCCCGGATCCCCCGGGGCATCCTGCTCTACGGCCCCCCCGGGTGCGGCAAGACCCTGCTGGCACGAGCCCTCGCCGCGGAGTCGGGGGCGGCCTTCTACTCCATCTCCGGGTCCGACTTCGTCGAGTTGTACGCGGGGGTCGGGGCGTCGCGGGTGCGGGACCTCTTCCGCGAGGCGCGCGATCACGCCCCGGCCATCATGTTCATCGACGAGCTGGACTCGGTGGGCCGGGCCCGCATCGCCGGCGGGACGGCGAGCGGCCACGGGGAGCAGGAGCAGGCCCTCAACCAGCTCCTGGCGGAGATGGACGGGTTTTCCTCGACCGACGGGGTGATCGTGGTGGCGGCGACCAACCGCCCCGACGTGCTGGACCAGGCCCTGCTGCGCCCGGGTCGCTTCGACCGCACCATCGGCGTCGAGCGCCCCGACGAGGCAGCACGCCTGTCCATCCTGGCGGTCCACGCCTCCACCAAGGCGGTGGGCCCCGACGTGGACCTGGCGTCGGTGGCGCGCCGGGCGGTGGGCATGACTGGAGCCGACCTGGCCAGCGTGATGAACGAGGCGGCCCTCCTGGCCGGGCGGGCCGGGCGGTCCCACGTCACCCAGCCCGACCTCGACGCCGCCCTCGGGACCGTCCTCTCGGCGCCGGAGCGCCAGCGGCGGCTGTCCATGCGCGAGCGCAGCGTCGGGCGGCGCTTTACCGGCGACGACCGGGTCAGCTTCGCCGACGTGGCCGGCCAGGACGCCGCCGTGGCACGCCTGGCGGAGGTCAAGGACTACCTGACCGACCCGGACCGCTTCGCCGCGGTGGGCGCGGTCGCCCCACGGGGGGTGCTGCTCTACGGCCCGCCGGGGTGCGGCAAGACCCTGCTGGCCCGGGCGCTGGCGTCGGAGGCCAACGCGGCGTTCTTCTCGGTGTCGGCGAGCGAGTTCGTCAACGTCTTCGTCGGGGCCGGGGCAGCGCGGGTGCGCGACATGTTCGCCGAGGCGCGGTCCATGGCCCCCGCCATCGTCTTCATCGACGAGCTCGACGGGGTGGGACGGGCCAGGGGCGACTTCGCCACGTTCCGCCAGTCCAACGGCGAGCAGGAGCAGACCCTCAACCAGATCCTCTCGGAGCTGGACGGGTTCTCGCCGGCCACCGGGGTGATCGTGGTAGGGGCCACCAACCGCCCCGACGCCCTCGACCCGGCCCTGCTGCGACCGGGCCGCTTCGACCGCAGCATCGGCCTGGAGCTGCCCAACGAGGTCTCCCGCCTGGCCATCCTCGAGCTGCACGCCCGCTCCAAGGTCCTCGACGGCGAGGTGGACCTGGCGCGGGTGGCCAAGAAGGCCATCGGCCTCACCGGGGCCGATCTGGCCAACGTGTTGAACGAGGCAGCCCTGGCGGCAGCCCAGGCGCAGCGCCGGACCGTGACCCAGGGGGACCTGGACGCCTCCTTGGGCCACATCCTGAAGGCACCCGGCGAGCAGCGCCGCCTGGCGCTGCGCAGCTCGAGCGTCGCCCGCCGCCACGCCTCGGCGGACCGGGTGACCTTCGCCGACGTGGCCGGGGTGGACGACGCCGTCGACGAGCTGCGCGAGGTCCGCGACTACCTGGCAGACCCCGGCCGCTACACCGCCCTGGGGGCCCGGGCCCCGAGGGGGGTCCTGCTGTCGGGCCCCCCGGGGTGTGGCAAGACCCTGCTGGCGCGGGCGGTGGCGGGCGAGGCCAACGCCGCGTTCTTCTCCGTGGCGGGAAGCGAGTTCACCGAGGTCTGGGTGGGGACCGGCTCGGCGCGGGTGCGCGACGTCTTCGCCGAGGCCCGCTCCATGGCCCCGGCCATAGTGTTCATCGACGAGCTGGACTCCATCGGGGCGGCACGCTCGGGCGCCGGTGACTCCGGCACGCGGGAGTTCGCCCAGGCCCTCAACCAGCTGCTGGTGGAGCTGGACGGCTTCGAGGCCACCTCGACGGTGGTGGTGATGGCGGCCACCAACCGCCCCGAGATGCTGGACCCGGCGCTGGTGCGCCCCGGCCGCTTCGACCGGATGGTGACCATCGTCGCCCCCAACCGGGCCGGGCGCCTGGCCATCCTCCGGCTGCACGCAGCCGGCAAGGCGCTGGGCGCCGACGTCGACCTGGACGCGGTGGCGGCAGCCACCAGGGGCATGTCGGGGGCGGAGCTGGAGAACATCCTCAACGAGGCGGCCCTGCTGGCGGCGCGCCGGGGTCTCGGGCGCATCTCGATGGCGACGGTGGACGAGGGCATCGAGCGGGCAACCCTCGGCCTGGTGTCGCACCAGGCGGTGATGACCGACGAGGAGCGCCGGGTGGTGGCATACCACGAGGCCGGCCACGCCGTGGTGGCCCTGGCCCTGCCAGGGACCATGGCCCACAAGCTGTCCATCCTGCCCCGAGGCCGGACGCTCGGCCACTGCAGCATGGTGGACACCCACGACCGCTTCGTGTGGTCGCGCACCAGGCTCCTCGACCACATGGCGGCCATGCTCGGGGGTTGGGCGGCCGAGCGCATGGTCTTCGGCGAAGCCGGCTCCGGGGCCAGTTCCGACCTGGACTGGGTCGGGGTCACGTCCCGGCGGATGGTGCGGGAGTGGGGTATGAGCGAGACCCTCGGCCCGCTCTCTTTCCCCTCCACCTCCGCCGCCGCGGGTGGGTACTCAGAGGGAGAGGGGCCAGTCATCTACGC
Source organism: Acidimicrobiales bacterium (assembly GCA_050744105.1). GTDB lineage: Bacteria > Actinomycetota > Acidimicrobiia > Acidimicrobiales > Palsa-688 > JBOGGP01. The sequence goes on along the minus strand of JBOGGP010000101.1, from coordinate 3,506 downwards.
CGAGTCTCGCCGGCTGGCCGAGGAGGCACTGGATCGGGCCCAGGTCGTGCTCGACCGCTCCCGCTCTCGCCTCGACGCCCTGGTGGACGCCCTCCTGGAACGTGAGACCATGAGCGCGGCCGAGATCGAGGCAGTCGTGGCGACGGTCCCGGCCGATGCCGCCAACGGCCCCGTAACTCCCCGGAGGCCGGTACCCGCCTCCGCCTCCCTCGGTCCGACGCCGAGCGCGCCGGCACCTCCGGCGGCGCTGGCCACCGCAACGGGCCCACGCCCGCAGCGGACCCCCAGCCACAACGGGGCCGGGTAAGAGGTCCAGTCCGGTTCCGGCTCGTGCCCTTCAGCCCCGACCTATGGACGGACCTGGTGGCCAGAGGAAAGGTCACCGTCGCCGCCGGCGGTGCCGGGCTGGTGACCCGCGACGGTGGCCCTGGCCCCACAACAAGTCGGAGGTGGGTGCCGATCATCCCTTGACCGGATACTCGGTCACGAGTAATCTATGGGCAAATGCCTCCTGCCGCCAGGTCCAACCCGCTGGCCCTGGCCGTGCTCGTCTCCCTCTACGAGCGGCCCATGCACCCCTACGAGATCGCGCAGACCCTGCGCTCCCGGGCCAAGCACGAGAGCGTGCGGCTCAACTACGGTTCCCTCTACGGCGTGGTGGAGGGCCTGGAGCGCCGCGCCATGGTGCGTGCCGGGCCCACCATGCGCGACGGCCGGAGGCCTGAGCGCACCGTCTACGAGATAACCGAGGCCGGCACCCGGGAGGCATGCGACTGGCTCGCCGAGCTGCTGGCCGTGCCCGCCAAGGAGTACCCGCGCTTCATGGCTGGCCTTTCGTTTATGTGCGCCCTGGCCCCCGAGGAGGTCGTGGAGGCCCTCCGGACCCGGGCCAAGGACCTTGAGCTTCGCCTGTTGCAGGGGCGTGCGTTGGAGGGGGCCGCGGCCCTCGAAGGCCTGCCCCGGCTGTTCTTCCTGGAGGCCGAGTACGAGCAACGCCTGCTCGAGGCCGAGCTGGACTTTGTCCGCGGCCTGGTCGCCGACATCGAGTCCGGGTCGCTCGACGGCCTCGAGATGTGGCGCAACTTTTCCCAGGTAGATGAAAGGGTGGCGCCGCGGCCGCCGTCCCTCACAGACGCCCACGAGCACCCGACACCCGAGAGGAAGGCTCCCCATGAGCGCGCTCATCGAAGCTGAAGCCTTGACAAAGCGCTTCGGCAAGACCACCGCCCTCGACGCTCTCGACCTGAGCGTCCCGGAGGGCCAGATAACCGCGGTGCTCGGTCCCAACGGGGCGGGCAAGACCACCCTCATACGGGCGGCGGCGACCCTGCTGCGGCCAGACTCGGGGACGCTGTTAGTGCTCGGCCACGACGTGGCCAGCCACGCCAGGTCGGTCCGGCGCCTGATCGGCCTGGCCGGCCAGTCCGCCGCCGTCGAGGCCTCGATGACCGGCCGGGAAAACCTGGTCATGATCGCCCGCCTCTACGGCCGGTCCCGCCGGGTGGCGAGGGCGCTGGCCGGCGACGTGCTGGACCGCCTGGGCCTGGCCGGCGTCGGCGACCGGCCGGTGCGGACCTATTCGGGTGGGCTGCGCCGGCGCATCGACCTGGGGGCCAGCCTGGTGGGCTCGCCCCGGCTCCTCCTCCTCGACGAGCCGACCACCGGGCTCGACCCCCGCAGCCGCATCGAGCTGTGGGACTCGATCCGGGAGCTGGGGGCCTCGGGCACCGAGATACTGCTCAGCACCCAGTACCTCGACGAGGCCGACCAGCTGGCCGCCCGCATCGTCATCGTCGACGCCGGCCGGGTCATTGCCGAGGGCACCCCGGGCCAGCTTAAGACCCGGGCCGGGATCGACCGCATCGAGGTCCACGCCCGGGATCTGGCCAGCCTGGCCGGTGCCACCGAGGTGCTGGCCGCCCTCGGCAGCGGGGCCCCGGAGGTCGACGCCGGGACCCGGCGAGCCACCCTGCCCACCGCCGAGGGGGCCCGCCTGCTGGCCGTAGCCGCCGCCCGCCTCAACGACGCCGGCGTGGCCATCGAGGACCTGACCCTGCGCCGGCCCACCCTCGACGAGGTGTTCCTGGCCCTGACCGGGGGCCGGCCGGGCGGTGCCGACCAGCGTGGCGACAGACCTGACCAGCCGGCCGGCGGCGTTGGCCAGGCGGGCGGCGTTGGCCAGGCGGGCGGTGCTGGCCAGGCGGACGGCGTTGTCCAGGCGGGCGGTGCTGGCCAGGCGGGGGGCGGCAGCGACCACCCCGGCGGTGCTGACCAGCGGGCGGGGGCACGGCGATGACCGCTGTGGCCGCCCCGCCCGCCCGCTCCGCCGGCCCGGCAGCCAACCAGGGGGCGTCTTTCCCCAACGCCACCCTCACCATCGCCGGCCGGGCCGTCAAGAAGTTCATGCGCACCCCGCAGCTGATCGTGGCCGGGACGCTGTCGGGGGTCATGTTCCTGGCCATCTTCCGCTACGTCTTCGGCGGGGCCATCGGGCATACCGGCGCCCTGTCCTACGTCGACTTCGTGGTGCCCGGCTTCGTGATGACGAGCACCCTCTTCTCCGGCATGGGGGCGGCCACCGGCATCGCCGAGGACCTCCACGACGGGCTGATCGACCGGCTGCGCAGCCTGCCCGTGCCGCCCCTGTCGATCATCTGGGGGCGGGTCATGGCCGACACCGCCCTGGCCACGTGGAGCCTGGCCGTCACCTCCGCGGTGGGCTTCGCCGTGGGCTTCCGGATCCACGGCGGGGTGGGGCCGGCGCTGGGAGCCTTCGGGCTGTGCGTCATCTACGCCTTCGCCTTCTGCTGGCTGTTCGCCACCCTCGGCTTCTTCGCCGGCAGCGCCCAGGCCGCCCAGAGCCTCGGATTCCTGGTCTTCCCGCTCACCTTCGTCTCCAGCGCCTACGTGCCGGTGTCCACCATGCCGGCCTGGATGCGGGCCTTCGCCGACAACCAGCCCATCACCCCCATGGTCGACACCGTGCGCATCCTGGCCGACGGCCATCTCGCCGTCGTCGCCATCGGCCATCCCCTCGGCCACTACCTGGGGGCGTCGCTGCTGTGGTCGGCCGCCCTGGTGGCGGTCTTCGTGCCCCTGGCCATCTGGCGCCTGCGCCGGGGCTAGCGGCTGGCGTTAGCGGGTGGGAGCCCGCAGGGGAGCGGGAGCGATGGTCGTGAGGCTGCCCGGGCCGGCGTGAGGCTGCCGGGCCGGCGTGAGGCTGCCCGGGCCGGCGGCTACGGCGACTGGCTGGTCAGTCCTCAACGATCGGCCCCGAGGCTGCTAATATCACAGATATGTTGTTCCGGCGACTCACGCGGTGTTACACGCGACCTTGAGCGGGACGGAGGCGATTGGACGTGACACCTGCAAGGGGCAGAGCCTGGGGTCCCCAATTCGGCAGATGGCTATGAGCCCTTACAAGGCCCAGCTTCGCGAGATGCTGCGCGACAAGCCGGGGGCGCTCCGCCATCTGCCCGAGCCCATCAAGCTTGCGTCGGGTGAGT
>JBOGGP010000100.1:0-8577 GCA_050744105.1 Acidimicrobiales bacterium | reverse complement strand
CTTCGTTCCTGGCCCGCCACGTGCTTTCCGAGGAGACGGATGCCTGAGGAGACGGATGCCTGAGGAGACGGATGCCTGAGGAGACGGATGCCTGAGGAGACGGATGCCTGAGGAGACGATGTGAGCAGGAAGGTCTGGTACTGCGTCAACTGCGGCTACGAGGTGGGCAACCGGGGGCGCTGCTTCCGCTGCCGGGAGCGCCTTGCTCCCTCCCCGCTTCCCGAGCTGGAGCCGGCCGGCGAGGACGACGAGGTCGGCTACCGGCTGGGCGACTGGGACGAGCGGGGGAGGGGCCGGCTCATCGTGGCCTTGATCCGGGCCAATGTGGAGCACCGCTTCGAGGAGGAGGAGCTGGTGGTGTCCGCCGACGACGAGGCCCGGGTGGACGACCTGCTGGCCGAATTGCAGGCCGTCCTGGCCGCCGAGGGGCCGGTCGACCACGAGGCCGCTGGCGAGGGGCAGGCTGGAGACGGTCCGGATGGCAAGGGCCTGGTGGCGGGGACCGGCGACTGGGGGGATCCCGACGACGCCGTCCTGGCGGCGGGAGTGGTGCCCCCCGAAGAGGCCCGGCGTGACGAGGTGACCACCGAGGCGGTCGAGGAGCTCTACCTGGCCGCCGCCCGCCTGCACCGGGACCCGACCGATATGCAAGCCGACGCCGAGGTGGCGGAGGCGTCGGCGGCGGTGTTCGGGGTCGAGGACTTCTTCGGACTGGACGGGGACACGTGGTCGGCGGTGGGCCGGGTGACCCGCCGCCTGCTCGGCGCCCTAGGCGCGGAGGAGGCGCTGGAGGAGGAGATCCGCACGCAGGCAGGCGTGCTGGTCAAGCTGCTGGGTCCGGCGGTGGACCCGGCCTTCGGTGAGGCCGTCCCGGGCCGAGCGTCCGCCGAGGGAGGAGGCGGCGGCGAGCAGGGCGGGCCGGGGGAGCGAGGTGAGCGGACGCGGGCCTTGCTGGCGGAGTCGACCGCTGCCCTCGGCGAGGGGCGCCCCGACCCCGGTGCTGCCCCGGCCGGGCCGGCCGACGAGGCGGAGGACTCGGCTGAGGCGGGGCAGGGGGACGCGGGTCAGGGGGACGCGGGTCAGGGGGACGCGGGTCAGGGGGAGGCAGTGGCGCCGCTCGGGGATGGGCCCGCCGGGGGAGGCGACGAGATCGTCTACGAGCTGCCCGACTGGCTGCCCGACCAGCGGGCCAAGCTCTCCGTGATGCTCGACGGCGAGCAGATCGCCCACAGCTGGGACGGAGGCGACCTGGTGGTGCCAGGCTCGCGGGAGGGCGACGTCGACGCCGTGTTCGACAGCATCGAGACCGGCGCCCGGCTGAGCATCGACGAGGAGGAGGCGGACGAGGCCCGGTACCACGCCCTAGAGGAGCTGTTCGCCGCCGCCGACCGCCTGGCCAACGACCCCCAGAGCTCGGCCCGCAGGGAGGCGGCGGTGGATGCGTCGGTGGGGGCGGACGGCCCCACCCCGGTGGGCATGGCCGACATCCAGTGGTGGCAGCTGCGGGCCCGCACCAAGAGCCTGGTGGACGCCATCAACCAGGGCGCCGGCACCACCCGGGTGGCCGAGGAGGCCACGGCGGTCCGTGACCTGCTGCGCGCCATCGTGTGATCGAGACCGGGCCGGCGGGCGTGCCGCCGGCGCCGGGCGTGCCGCCGGCGCCGGGTCTGTTGCTGGCGCCGGGTCTGTTGCTGGCGCCGGGGGCGGGGGCGGACCGGGACCAGCCGGCGCTGGTGGCCATCGAGCGTGCCCTGGTGGGAGCGGGGGCGGTGGTCGTGAGGATGGATTTCCCCTACCGCAAGGCCGGCCGGCGGGCTCCCGACCGGGCCGACAAGCTGGTGGCCGCCGTGGCTGCCGAGGCCGAGGCCATGCGGCCCCGGGTCGGCTGGCTGGCCGTGGGGGGCCGGTCGATGGGAGGCCGGATGGCGTCGGTGGCGGTGGCCGGCGGGCTCCCCGCCGACGGCCTGGTCCTGGTCAGCTACCCGCTGCACCCCCCCGGCCGGCCCGAGAAGCTACGCACCGAGCACTTCGCCGGCCTGTCGGTGCCGTGCCTGTTCGTGTCGGGTACGAGGGACGCCTTCGCGTCGCCCGACGAGCTGGCCCAGGCGGTGGGCGGCATCCCCGGGCCGGTCACCCTGCGCTGGGTGGAGGGTGGCGACCACGGCCTGCGCCGGGCCGACGAGGAGGTCGCCTCGCTGGTCGCGGCGTGGCTCGCCGGCGCCGTCGCCGGGGCAGGCCGATGGAGGGGCGGGCGCGGGTGACGCTGTTCGGCCGACACCCCTGCGCCCCGCCGATCCCTGCAAAGCTGGTGGTGGCGCCGGTCGGCTCCAGTGGCCCCTGGAGGGGTTAGCCGGGCCCGGCTAACTGGGAGGGGTCAGCCGGGCCCGGCTATCTCCACGGTTCCTCCGGCGGACGGGCCAGGGCTGTCTAGGGCCAGCCACCCGAACTTGGCCAGACCCGTGGCCGTACCGGTCGGCACGGCGATCTGCATGGCAAAGCTGATGGTGGCGCCCGGCCCGATCGCGTCGATGCCCTGGCAATTGAGCCGGTACTAAAGACGAGCGTTGCTTCGTTGACTCTGTTGAGGTCTTGACCAGCGTGAATACTCAAAATTCAGTCAACGAAGCAACGCTCGCCTTGGTAGTGGCAGCGGAACATCGACTCCAGGGCGCGCCTCCCGTCGACAACGGCGAGCTCAGGTAGTTCGACGGGTAACGCCACGAGCCCGGTGATGACTGACTACACACCGCCGGGCGCGGCCGGGTTTAGCCGGCCGGGGTGGGGTGGGATCACGACGTCGTCGTTGAGCTCCTCCAGGCTGTGGCCGGCGCTCTCGGGGAAGGCGACGACGACGAGCACGACCATGACCACGGGGCCGACGGCGAGGACGCACAGGGCTGGGCCGATCGAGCCGAGGACCGAGGTCAGCAGGCCGGTGGAGACCAGGCCTACGACCCCGCCCGCCGCACCCAGCACCGTGATCGCACCCGCCGCGCTGCCCCGGGCCAGCGTGGGGAACAGCTCGGGGCCGTAGACGGCCAACGCTGGCTCCACCCCGAAGCCGAGCAGGCTTCCGGCCACGGTGAGCACCCACAGACCCCAGCCGAAGGCGAAGTACGACCACAGGGTCACCAACGTGACCGCCCCGACCCCGATGGCGGCCACCGGCCGGCGGCCGCGGGTGTCGGCCAGGCGGCCACCCACCAGGACCCCGAGGCCCCCGATGGTGCCGGCCACCTCCTGGAGCAGGCTGATGCCGGCGGGGGTGAAATGGCGCTCGGTGCGCAGGAACTGGTTGGAGAACTGCGACGCCGGCGTGGCGAACAGGGCGTAGGCCAGGGCCGCCGTGCCGAGCACCACCAGCCGCCGGCGGTGACGAGGCGACAGCCGGCCGGGCCGCGGGGGCAGGCGCCGTGGGGTCACCCGGCTCGGGGGGTGGTCGACACGGAGGAAGCGACGGCTCTCGGGCAGGGTCGAAGCGCTCGGCGCGATGACCACGATCCCCACCAGGGCCACGGCGTAGACGGCTCGCCACGCTCCGGGGCCGAGAGCGGCGACGGGCAGCATGATGAGAACCCCGCCGGCGCCCAGGCTCGACGACAGGGCCAGCACGCCGGCCGCCCACGCCCGGCACCCAGGTGGCATCTCCTCGGTGGCCACCACGAGCAGGAGGATGAACATGGCGGCCCCGGCCCCGGTGGCCACCAGCTCGCCCGCCGTCAGCCAGGGGAGGGAAGGGGACAGGGCGCCGAGGGCGGTTACGGCCACACCCAGCGCGCCGGTGACAAGGATCAACTGCCGCCGGCCCCGGCGATCCGACAGGGCCAGCGCGGCCAGGGAGGCCACGGCGCTGGCCTGCACCACGCCGAAGGCGAGGCCCTGGCCGGCGGAGCCCACACCGAGCTCGGCGCCGGCGTAGGTCATGGTCTGGGTCAGGACGCTGTCGAGGTAGCCGGCCACCAGGGCCAGGCCGCAGAGGGTGCCGAGGACCACGGCGGCCCGCCGGTCCAGGCGCTGGGGCGGTGCCCACCATGGCATGCCGGCAGCGGGGCGGAGGCGGCCCAGACTGACCCGCAGAGGGATCCACAGGAGCCATGACCACCACGGCACGCCGATCCGGAAGGCGACGCTCTGGCGCACCAGCCAGCGGCCGGCGCCCACCGCCTCGGCGTCCACCCTGCGCCGGTAGGAGCGCAGCGGGCCGTCGCCCATGGTGAACGACACCGCCACGGTGCCGTCCCCGGGATCCGGCGCCGTTTCGTGGACCTCGGCCACCAGTCCCCGGCGGGGCGTAACGATGGCCGCCAGGGCGGCGTCGTCGACCACCACCGCCCCGGCCGCCACCCTCGGGCCGGCCCCGCCCGGGATGGCCCTCCGCCAGGGTCTCAACCGAAGGTGGCCAGCAGCTCGGCGTAGGCGGCGGTGGCGTCGACCAGGCGCTCCACGGCCACCCATTCGTCGTTGGCGTGGGCACAGCCGATCTCGCCCGGCCCGCACACGACGGCGGGGATCCCGGCCTGGTTGCGGACGAAGCGGGCGTCGGTGGTGAACGGCATCCCCACCAGCTCCGGCCGCTCCCCGGTGGCGGCGGTGACGGCATCGCCGACGAGGCGCACGAAGGGGTGGTCGGGGGACATCTCGCTGGCCTCGCCGAAGACCTCGACCTCCAGCTGGTAGCGCAGACCGTCGATCCCGGCGCCCTCCACCCGGGCCCGGATGCCGGCCTCGGCGGCCTCTCGCGTGGCACCCGGCAGCACGCGGCGGTCGAAGCCCAGCCGGCACCACTCGGCGACCGTGTTGAAGCCGCTACCCCCTTCGACGGTGCCGACGTTGGCGCTGGGCCGGCCCAGCAGCGGATGGTCGGGATCGCCGAAGTCGGCGCCGTGGAGGGCGAGGACGATGGCGGCGGCGTGCTCGATGGCGGAGACGCCCTGTCGCGGCTGGCTCCCGTGGCCGGGCCGGCCGTGAACGCTCAGCCAGCCCTGGAGGAGACCCCGCTCGGCCACGCACAGCTGCATCGAAGTCGGCTCCGGCACCAGGCAGGCGTCGCCATGGACCAGGCCTTGGTCGAGCAGGGCCCGGGTCCCGAGGGACCCGCCCCGCTCCTCGTCGGCCACCAGGTGGAGCACCACGTCGCAGCGCCGGGGGCGCCCGGACCGCTCGACGACGTCGAGGGCGCAGATGGCGGCGGCGATGCCCCCCTTCATGTCGGCGGTGCCCCGGCCGAACAGCCGGCCGTCTATCTCCTGGGGATCGAAGGGGTCGTGGGACCACGCCGAGCCCAGCACCGGCACCACGTCGAGGTGGCCGTTGACTATCAGGGTCGGGCGTGATCCGGGCCCGTCGGGGTGGGGCAGGCGGGCGACGAGGGAGAGCCGGCCGGGGGCCGGCTCCACCTCGGTGACCTCGGGCTCCCAGCGGGAAAGGGCGCGGCGGCAGGCGCCGGCCGCGGCACGCTCGTTGCCCGGCGGGTTGCGGGTGTCGATCGCCACCAGCTCCGACGTCAGGTCCACGACGCGGCCGGCGTCGACCAGATCTCGCACGGCGCCCAGCGTAGGACTCATCCCAGGGGGGCGAGCAGCACGGCGCAGCCGCCCACGGCGCCGAGCGCCACCACGACGAAGGCGGCCGACCACAGGCCGGCGGGCAGGTGGGTGAGCCGGGCCACCTCGGCGGCGTCGCTGGGGTCCCCAGACCGGGCGGCCCGGGCCCGGCGCCCGCTCCGGCGCAGCTCCTGGGAGCGGGCCCGGTGGCTCCGGTGGGACTCGGCGGCCGCCCGCAGGCCTCCGATGGCCAGGTACCACACCGCAAAGGCTCCAGCCGGCGGGTCGTAGCGGCCGGGCACGAGCATCACCACCGCCGCCAGCCCGGCCACCGCTGCGGCGGTGACGACGATCCCGAACGCGTTGCGCACCCAAAGCAGCGCGCTCGTCACGGCCACGGCGAGCAGGACGAACAGCCAGGCGGTGGCCAGGCCCCCGCCCACCAGGGCGGCCCCCACCAGGGCCAGGCCGCCCGGTGCCGGGTAGCCGGCGGCGGCACTCACCACCCGGGCCAGCCAGCCGAGGTCGCCCTGGTGCCAGGTGGACCCCGACGCGTCCGCCCGCAGGTGGATGGCGCCCACCCGGCCGCCGGCGACGACCACGGCCACGGCGTGGCCGATCTCGTGAACGGCGGTGACGGCCAGCCGGCCGGCCCGCCATGCCGGGCGAGGCAGCATCGCCAAGGTGGCCAGGCCCAGGCCGGCGAGGGCCACCCGGGCGGGGGTGGCCAGCAGGGCCGGGTCAGACACCGCTCCAGCATGGCGGCCGGCGCCCCCGCCTGCGGAGTGGAACGGCCCGCTGGCGGGGCGGCGGTCAGAGGCGCAAGTCTTTTGACCATGACTCCGCCTGCGCCATGATCTGATCGATGAGGTCTCGATCACCACGGCCCCGGTCGGGCGCGGCGCCGGCCTTGAGGGTCCAGACCGTGCTCTACCGCAGCGGGGAGGCCACGCTCCGCCGCTGGGCCGCCGGCCTGGCCGCCGCCCTGCGGGCCGCCCGGGAGGCGGGAGCGATAGGAGACGTCACGGTCGCCGTCGGTGACTGCTCGCCCCAGCCGCTGGTCCCGGGCACCCGGGCCGCGGTGGACACCGTCCTCGCCGCCGCCGGCCTGCCCGCCGCCCAGTACCGGCATTTCGGCGACAACCTGGGTCACGGCGGCGGCCACAACCGCCTCTTCGCCGAGGCGGCCGGTGACGACTACCTGCTGGTGCTCAACCCCGACACGTGTGCCGCCGCCGGCCTGGTAGTCGACCTGGCCGGCGCCATGTCCGATCCTGCGGTGGGGCTGGTCGACGCCCGCCAGCTCCCCCTGGAGCACCCCAAGGCCCACGATCCGGCGACCGGCGATACCAGCTGGGCCTCGGGCGCCTGCGCCCTGGCCCGGGCCGCCGCCTTCGCCGGGGTGGGCGGCTTCGACAGCGACACCTTCTTCCTGCATGGTGACGACGTCGACCTGTCGTGGCGGATCCGGGTGGCGGGATGGCGGGTACGTCATTGCAGTTCGGCCCGGGTGTTCCACGACAAGCGCCTGGACGCCTCCGGTCACGTCCTCACCGGGCCGGTGGAGATGTACCACAGCGCCCTGGGCCACCTCCTCCTGTGGTGGAAGTACGGCCGGCCCGACCTGGTGACCGCAGCCCTCGAAACGTGGCCGGCCGACCCCGACCAGGCGGTGAGGGAGGCGGCCGGCGCCTTCGTCCGGCGCCGCGACGCCGGCGAGCTGCCCGACCCGCTCGCCGGCGGCGCCCTCGAGGCCGCCTGTTTCGTGGACGGCGAGTTCGCCCCCAGCCGTTTCGGGCCCGTCGCCCCCGGCCCCACCCGGCCGCCACCGAGCGGCGGCCGCGCCACCCGTGCCTGAGCGCTACCGCTTCGAGTTCAAGGCCGGCTCCACCTACGAGCGGGTGGTGTGGCTGCTGCAGCGCTGCGGCCCTCCCGGCGGCGTGGTGGTGGACCTGGGCTGCGGATACGGGCCCCTGGCCGAGCCCGTGCGCGACCTGGGCTTCACCTACGCCGGCCTCGACGCCGACCCCGAGGCGGTGGCCGACCTGGCCGGGCGGGGCTTCGAGGCCGGGAAGGTTGCCCTCGACGCCGGTGCCGACATGGCGGCGCTGGTGGGCCGGGTCACCGCCGGCCGCCCCCTCGCTGCGCTGTGCCTGCTCGACGTCCTGGAGCACCTGGCCGACGGCGCCGCCACCCTGGCCTCCATGCGCGATGCCGTTGCCGGCCATCCCGGAGCGGTGATGCTGCTCAGCGTCCCCAATGTCACCCACGTCGACCTGGCCGCCAAGCTCCTCATCGGCCGCTGGGACGTCACGCCGACGGGCCTGCTCGACGAGACCCACATCTCGCTCTATTCCGAGTCCCGGCTGAAGGCCCTGCTCGGCCAGGTGGGCTGGGAGGAGATCTCCACCGAGGACCTGATCTTTCCCCGCAGCGACCAGCACTTCCCCCCCGAGGCCGCCGCCCTCGACCCGGGCAGCCCGCTGGGAGCCCTGGTGCACCAGGTCAGGGGGAGGCTTCCCGGGGCCACCGTCAACCAGTTCATCGGCGCCTACCGGCCAGGGCCGCCGGCGCCGGCGCCGGCGCCGGCGCTGCTCGACCGCTTCCTGACCGTGGTCGTGCGCACCCAGGGCCGGCGCCGCCAGCTGCTGCCCGAGACGCTGCTCAGCCTGGTGGCCCAGACCAGCCAGGACTTCGACGTGGTCCTCTGCTGCCACGACACCGACCCGGCGGCCCGGGGCCAGGTGGAGGCGGCGGTGGCGGCGCTGCCCCCAGACTTCGCCAGCCGGGTGGAGCTGGTGGAGGTCACCGGTGGCGGCCGGGGCCGGCCGCTAAACGTGGCCTTTGCCCGGGGCCGGGGCCGGTACCTGGCCGTCCTCGACGACGACGACGTCGCCTTCGCCCACTGGGTCGAGTCGTTTGCCAACGCCGGCGCCGCCACCCCGGGCCGCCTGCTGCGCGCCGTCGTCGCCGGCCAGGCCGTCGAGCCCACCGCCGGCCCCCCGCCGGCCCCCGCCGGCCCCCCGCCGAACAC
>JBOGGP010000099.1:0-8654 GCA_050744105.1 Acidimicrobiales bacterium | reverse complement strand
GCCGCCGGCGGCGCCCACTTCACCTCCGAGCCCGGTCCCGACGCCGGTGCCGGCGGCCAGGCACCCGACGAGCCGGCGCCTGGCGTCGAGGGCCCGGGCGAGGAGCCTCTGAACCGGGGCCTGCTGCTGAAGTTTCTCTCCTCGGTCCGCAACTAGCCCGGGCATGGCACGGCTCCCCGCCAGCGAGGGAGGACAGCGGGCGGCCCCTGGCCGCCGGGCTGCCGGAGCCGTTCGCCAGCAGTCCGACGACGAGCACCTCGGTGCCCTCCTGGTGGCCAGCGGAATGCTCGACCAGCCCGCCCTGGCCGCCGCCCTCCAGGAGAGGGACCGCAGCGGCACCAACCTGGCCCGGATCCTGATCGACGGGGGCATCGTCACCGAGACGCAGTTTGTCTCCACCGTCGCCGCCCGCCTCCACCTGGACTTCGTCGACCTGGCCGACTACCCGATAGACCCCTCCGCGGTGTCCCTCGTCAACGAGACGCTGGCCCGGCGGCACGAGTGCCTGCCTGTCGGTTGGTCGGGGGACCGGCTGGTGGTGGCCATGGCCGACCCCTCGAACATCTTCGCCATGGACGACATCCGGGCCGTCACCGGCTGCGAGGTCCGTCTCGTGGTGGCCACCCGGGCCTCGATCGCCGAGGCCATCAACACCTGGCACCGCATCGACAGCGACGCCGAGAACATCACCGCCGAGGCCTCGAGCAGCATCGAGGCGGACGAGGATCTGAGCAACGTCAGGGAGCTCTTCGAGGACGCCCCCATCGTGAAGCTGGTCAACCTGATCATCACCCAGGCCATCGCCGACCGGGCCTCCGACATCCACGTAGAGCCGGGCCAGTTCGACCTGAGGGTGCGCTACCGCGTCGACGGGGTCCTGCACGAGTCGATGCGCCCGCCCAAGAACATCCAGGCCGGCATCATCAGCCGGCTGAAGGTGATGGCCGAGATGAACATCGCCGAGCGCCGGGTGCCCCAGGACGGTCGGGTGCGCACCACGATCGAGGGCCGCGACGTCGACCTGCGGGTGGCCACCCTGCCCACGGTCCACGGGGAGAAGATCGTCATGAGGATCCTGGACAGGTCCAACGCCATGCTGCGCCTCACCGACCTCGGGTTCCTGCCCGAGAACATGGCCCGCTACGAGTCCTCCTTCCGCAAGGCGTACGGCACCATCCTGGTGACCGGCCCCACCGGCTCGGGCAAGTCGACGACCCTCTACGCCACCTTGAACATCCTCAACGACGTGGGCAAGAACGTCATAACCGTGGAGGACCCCGTCGAGTACCAGCTGCCGGGCATCAACCAGGTGCAGGTCAACGTCAAGGCCGGCCTCAGCTTCGCCGCCGCGCTGCGCTCCATCCTGCGCTCGGACCCCGACATCGTGCTGGTGGGGGAGATCCGGGACCGGGAGACGGCCACCATCGCCGTGGAGGCCGCCCTCACCGGCCACCTCGTGCTGACGACGCTGCACACCAACGACGCCGCCAGCACGCCGAGCCGGCTGGTGGAGATGGGGGTCGAGCCCTTCCTGGTGGGCAGCGCCATCGACTGCGTGGTGGCCCAGCGGCTGGCCCGCCGCCTCTGCGACAAGTGCAAGGGGGCCTACCAGCCCAGCCGGGCCGACCTCGAGGCCGTCGGGTGGGACTTCCAGCGCCTGGGCGGCTTCGGCGACGGGCTCCCGTCGATGTACCGGGCCGTCGGCTGCGGAGCGTGCGGGCGCACCGGCTACCACGGCCGCTTTGCCGTCCACGAGGTCATGAACATCACCGAGGAGATCGAGCGGATAATCGTCGAGCGAGGCCACTCCGACGACATCCGCAAGGCGGCCATCGCCAACGGCATGATCACCCTGCGCCAGGCCGGCCTGGTCGAGGTGGCGGCCGGCGCCACCTCCATCGAGGAGGTCCTGCGGGTCATCGCCTGACGCCGCCCACAAGTCGCTCAGGTGGGGGGGGCGGCCAGCCGACATTGTCGTCATGCCTCCGCCGTCACGCCTGATCGCCGAGTTCCTGGTCGAACGCAAGGTCCTGTCCCGCGACTCCGCCGAGGCCGCCCTGGACGAGGAGGCGACCAGCGGGGTGCCGCTGGCCAAGATCCTCGCCGCCCAGCAGCTGGTCAGCGACCGGGACCTGGTGGCCGCGGTGGCCGACCAGCTCGACCTGCCGTTTTGGGATCCCCAGTTCGACCCCATCGCCGCGGTCGTCGACGCCATCATCCCCGCCGTCGTGGCCCGGCGCCTGCGGTCGGTGGCGGTGGCCACCGACGGCGACACCCTGGTGGTGGCCATGGAGGATCCGGGCGACACCAAGGCCGTCGAGGCCCTGGAGGCACAGACCGGTTGGCGGGTCCGGGCCGCCCTGGCCGCCTCGTCGGACCTGCGGACCGCCCTCGACACCATGTACCCCGAGGCCGACAGCGACCCCGCCGCCAGTGGCGGCGACCGGGCGGCGGCGGGCGCCCAGACCGGGCCGGCCACCGAGCTGCACCTGAACACGCTCCTGGCCGAGGCGGCCGGGGCGGGCGCATCCGACCTCCACCTGAGCGTGGGTTTGCCCCCGACGGCCCGGGTCGACGGCGCCGTGACTCCGATGGACGGCTACGAGGTCCTCAACGGCTCCGAGGTGCGCCGGCTCGTCTACGGGATCCTCACCCAGCGCCAGCGGGAGCGTTTCGAGGCCGACCTCGAGCTCGACACGTCCCACTCGGTGCCCGGCGTGGGCCGGTTCCGGGTCAACGTCTTCCTCCAGCGTGACAGCGTGGGCGCCGTGCTGCGGACCATCCCCGACCGCATCGTCCCCCTGGACAAGCTGGGGATGCCAGGGGTGGTGGGAGAGCTCACCAAGATCCCCCGGGGTCTGATCCTGGTCACCGGCCCTACCGGCTCGGGCAAGTCCACCACCCTCGCCTCCATGGTCGACGTGATCAACTCGACCAGGGCCCTGCACATCATGACGGTCGAGGACCCCATCGAGTTCCTCCACCACCACAAGCGCTCGATCGTCAACCAGCGCGAGGTGGGCGACGACACCACCTCGTTTGCCGCCGCCCTCAAGCACGTCCTGCGCCAGGACCCCGACGTGATCCTGGTCGGGGAGATGCGGGACCTGGAGACCATCCAGGCGGCCCTGACCGCGGCGGAGACCGGGCACCTGGTCTTCGGCACGCTACACACCCAGGACGCCCCCCAGTCGGTCGACCGGGTCATCGACGTGTTCCCCTCCCACCAGCAGCAGCAGATCCGGATCCAGCTGGCGTCGGCCCTCCAGGCCGTCATCACCCAGCAGCTGCTGCCCCGGCACCGGGTGAGGGGACGGGTGGTGGCCAGCGAGGTGCTGGTGGCCACCGCCGCGGTGCGGAACCTCATCCGCGAAGGAAAGACCCATCAGATCTACAGCGCCATGCAGTCGGGCGGAAAGCAGGGGATGCAGACCATGGACCAGTCTCTCGCCGAACTGGTGCGCCAGGGCAAGGTGTCGATGGAGGTCGCCGTCGAGCGGTGCGCCCACGAGGCCGACCTGCGGCGCCTGGTCACCGGTGCCCGCTGATGGCCCAGACCTTTGCCTACCGGGTCCGTGACCGGGCCGGCCGGGTGGTCTCGGGCTCCCTGGAGGCCGACAACTCCGCCCTGGTCGCCACCAAGCTGCGGGACATGGGCTACGTGCCCATCTCCATCGACCGCCGCCAGGCCGTCCGCATGGGCGCCGAGCTGCACCTGCCCGGTCTCGGGAGCCGGGTGAAGCTGAAGGAGATCGCCGTGTTCAGCCGGCAGTTCTCCACCATGATCAACGCCGGCCTCACCCTGCTGCGCAGCCTGTCGATACTGGCCACCCAGACCGACAACCGCTACTTCTCCGGCGTGCTCGACCAGGTGCGCGTCGACGTCGAGAGCGGCTCGTCCCTGTCCCAGGCGCTGACCAGGCACCCCAAGCAGTTCAACCGCCTGTACGTGGCCATGGTGCGAGCGGGGGAGAGCGGCGGGTCGCTCGACCACACGCTGGAAAAGCTGGCCGACACCATCGAGAAGCAGGTCGAGCTGCGGGGCAAGATCCGCTCGGCCCTGGCCTACCCGGTCGCCGTCATATGCCTGGTCATGTGCATCCTGACGGCCATGCTGGTCTTTATCATCCCCATCTTCAAGAAGATGTACGCCCAGCTGGGGGGGACGCTGCCGGCCATGACCCGGGCCCTGATCGCCGTGTCCGACGTGATGGTCAAGGCCTTCCCGGTGGTCATCGTGGTCGCCGTCCTCGCCGCCGTCGGGTTTAGGAAGTGGGTGGCCACCGAGTCCGGCCAGGCCCGGTGGGACTCGTTCAAGCTGCGCATCCCGGTCATGGGCAACCTGGCCCGCAAGACGGCCCTGGGCCGCTTCGCCTCCAGCCTCTCGACCCTGATGACCTCGGGCGTGCCGATCCTCGAGGCCCTCGACATCACGGCCGACACCGTCGGCAACACCGTGGTGGCCAACGGGGTGCGGGCCATCGCCGAGGGGGCCAAGCGGGGCGAGCCATTTACCAAGCCCATGCAGCAGCACCCCGTCTTCCCGCCCATGGTCACCCAGATGATGGCGGTGGGGGAGGAGACCGGGGCCCTCGATGACCTGCTGGCCAAGGTGGCCCGCTTCTTCGAGCAGGAGGTCGAGGCCACCGTGGGCGCCCTGACGTCGCTGCTCGAGCCCCTGCTCATCGTCGTCCTGGGCGGGGCGGTGGGCACCATGGTGGTGTCGCTGTACCTGCCGATGTTCGACATCATCAAGCTGGTGGGCAACAACAACTGACGCCGGGGCCCCTGCCGAGAGCTCTCGGAGGGGGGCCGGGCCGCCGGCGGGGAGCCCAAAGCTGCGCCGGGGGGCACGAACCTGACATATTGGTGGGCCGTGACCCGGCTACTGCCCCGCCGTGCCTGGGTGGCGCGGTCGGTGGTGGCCACCGCCCTGGCCGTGGCGGCCGTCGCCGGGCCGCCCGGCGTGGCCGGCGCCACCGCTGCGGGCACGGCGGCTCCGGGGGGGCCGGCGGCTGGGGCCGGCGCTGCGGCGCGGCCGGCGGCGGGTGCGGCCGGTGCCGCGGCGGCCGGCAAGCCGGTGCCGCCGGCCATCCCCACCGTCCCCCTCAGCGACACCGACGGCCAGGCGCCCAGCGCGCTGCTGGCCCGGGCCCTCACCCTGGCGGCGGCGGGCCACGCCGACGCCCCCCTCGCCGCCGCCCTCGGCCTGGTCTCGTCCCGGCTGGACGCCGCCTCGATCGCCGCCCGCCAGGCCGCCTCCGCCGCCGCCCGGGCCCGGACCGACTTCCTCGCCGCCTCGGAGCGGCTGTCGGCGGCCAAGACCGACCTGACCAGCCTGGGCGGGGCACTGACGACGATGGCTGTGCGCATGTACGAGACGGACTCGGGGGGCCTGGACCGGGCCGGCCCCCTGCTCGAGGTCAACCAGTGGGCCTGGAGGTCGGTGTACGCGGCCAACACCGTCAATCCCCAGGGGATCCTGGCCCAGCGCCGGGGCGACCTGTCCTCCGCCCAGGCGGCGGCGGCCCGGTCCCGGGCCGACCTGGACCAGGCCAACCAGGCGGCGGCCCGGGCGGCCGCTGCAGCCGCCATCCAGGATGTGCAGCGCACCCAGCTGGGCCAGGAGCTCAGCACCCTGGGCACGCAGGACGCGGCGGCCCTGGGGGCGGAGAGGACCTCGCTGGCCCAGGACGTCGGTGCCTACGCGGCGGGCACCAACTCCCTCCAGTTCACCCCTGCCGCCCCCTTGATCCCCCAGGTGGCGACCGTCGACATCGCCCTGGAATGGGCCTTTTCCGAGCTGGGCAAGCCCTACGTGTGGGGGGCGACCGGGCCCGCCACCTTCGACTGCTCGGGCTTCACCCAGTACGTCTGGCACGCCGCCGGGGTCGACATCCCCCGGGTGGCGGCAGACCAGGACGCCTGGACCATCCCGGTGCCACTGTCCCAGCTGATGCCGGGGGACCTGGTCTTCTACGGGACCACCGACATCCACCACGTCGGCATGTACATCGGTGACGGGCTGATGATCAACTCCCCCGACACCGGCTCGGTGGTCAGCGTCAGCTCCATCTGGTGGAGCGACCTCAACGGCTTCGGCCGGGTCCACGCCGCCGGGGTCCCCGTGCCCCCCCACATCATCCCGACTCCGGTGGCCCCCGTCACCCCGCCCCTGGTGGCCGCCCCCGGTCCGGTGCCATCCCAGACCAAGCCGCCGGCGGGGTGGAAGGCGGCGCCCGGCAAGAGCGCGCCGTTGCCCGGCTACGGCGCCGAGCTGCCGCCGGGGCTGGCCACCACCACCACGACCACCACCGGCGGTCGGGGCACGACGACCACCACCAAGGCCGGTACGGGGCCGGCCACCACCACCCTCGGGCCGGCCACGACCACCACAGTGGTCCCCGGTCCCGCCACCGCCACCACCTCCACCTCTACCTCCACCACCGGGCCCGGTGGGACCACCACCACCACGGCCACGACCGTGGCTTCGAGGACGCCCCCCACTTCTTAGTTTGCCGCCCCGGGAAAACCCCTCAAGCGGGGTGAAGGGCTGACGAAACTGAGATTGCGAGCAGGGCTCGAGACAAAGGCAAAGCTGCCGAGAGGCGGCGACGCAAAGCCACGGGGCCGGACGTCAACGGAGACGAGGCCAGCCGGGTTACCTGGAGCACTCGTCACCGGCATTGCGCCGGCCGGGAGCCAAGGGGATTGACAGCAGGCTCGCACCCCAGTCAACCACCCGAAAGGCAACCAACCAACATGCTAAATGCCCTAAAGGCCCGAATCGGTCGTGAGGATCGTGAGGAGGGCTTCACCCTCATCGAGCTCATGGTCGTCGTGCTCATCATCGCCATCCTGCTGGCCATCGCCATCCCGACGTTCCTAGGCGCCCGCGACACGGCCAACGCCCGGGCGGCCCAGTCCAACCTCCGCAACGCCCTCACCGCGGAAAAGACGCTGTACACCGACACCCAGGCCTATAGCGACGTCTCCGCGACCATGGCAGGAGTGGAGAACAGCCTGACCTGGGTCAACGTCGCACCGGCCAACACAGGCAACCAGGTGGGTGTGGTCGCCACCGATTCGGGCAACACGATCACCCTGACCTCGTCGGGCAAGGACAACAACTGCTACTGGATCCAGGACTCGGCCGTGGTCGACGCCGGCGCCGCTACGGCAGGCACCACCTACGTCAAGGCCACGGGCGCCTGTGGCGCCCCCACCGCCACCCTGCCGACGGCCGGCGCTGGGATCTTCGTCGGCTCGACGACGATTGCCGCCAAGTGGTAAACGCAACCTGGCACTTCTGAGCCACTGAGTTCGGTACGAAGAGGCCCCGCCGCTAGCGGCGGGGCCTCTTGTCGCACGGAAAAAAGGGTTTCGGTGATGTCACCATGGGGGCTGGGGCGGCCGGCTTTGCCTGGGGAATCGCCGCGGTTGCAAATACCCATTTGCACGCCCCTCTCGGTTTCGTTTTTTGTTGCCCGAGCTGCTCGGGTACCGTCAGTGGACGAGGTCGGGTGACTTGTGGACCACGGCCGGTTCGGCCCGTTGGATCGCCGACGGGGCCGTGCACGTGGTGGCTGGGAGCAGCTCCCGAGCCGGCGCCGTGGTCGGAGCCCTCAGGTGGAGAAAGGCCGCCGTGGGGCTGAGCGGGCTCGCCCGCTACGGCGGTTGGGCGATGGCCTACGTCGGTGTGTCGCTGCCGTCGTGGCCGTGGTTCTCGGGTGCATTCGGCCTGGCCGGCGTCGGGGTCTGGGTGGCCTGGCCGTCACCGGGAACGGCACCTCTCCACAGGGCTGCACTTCGTTGACCCGGCCGCCCCGGCACCCGAACCCCGCCGGCGTGGCACCGAAGTAGGGCTCGTGGGTTAGGCGTTCCCAGCGCGGCGGCAACCTTTCTCCAAAGGCTGGTCACGGCTTACCGACGGGCGCCCAGGAGGGGCCGGTCGTTTTGGACTGGGTGGTGGTACCGGTGGTTGTACCATACAGGCATGGCCTCCGTGGTGAAACGCACGATCTCCGTCCCCGCTGACGTGTTCGCAGCTGTCGAAGCCGAGGTAGGTGACGGCGAGTCGTTGTCGACCCTCTTTTCCGAAGGGGCCCGGCTGCTCCTGAGGCGCCGCGCTGGTGAGCGGGCCATCGCCGCATATGAGTCCGAACACGGGCCTATCAGCCAGGTTTCGCTAGAGCAAGCGGACCGTCTCCTCGACGGGGCCGGACTCCGTTGAGGACTATCGTCTACGACGCGGGGGCCCTCATCGCGGTCGAAGGTGGTCAAGAACGCATGTGGGCTCTCCACAAGCGCGCTCTCGCTCGTGGCCTCCAGCCGGTGGTCCCCGCCACAGTGGTTGCAGAGGTATGGCGTGGAGGGCCAAGGCAACACCGGCTGGGCCAGTTCCTCCAGAGCTGCGAAGTAGAACCCCTCAGTGACGCCGCGGCGCGTGCGGCGGGCGTCTTGCTGTCCGACGCTCCCCGCGGCGTTGTCGATGCCAGCGTTGTCGAGTGCTCGCTACGTCATGCAAGTCTGTCAATGGCCAAGTTCCGGTCCCCGCTGGTGGCCAACTAAAAGTCCCCACCTCTCGGGTTCTTTCAGCGCTTGGTGGGCCGGGGACCACCTCCTTTCTGGCGGGCTTCGCGCATGCGGAACGA
>JBOGGP010000098.1:0-8747 GCA_050744105.1 Acidimicrobiales bacterium | reverse complement strand
GCTCGGGCCGGCCGGGGGGATGCGGGCGGGGCCGCTCGGGCCGGCCGGCGTGCTGGCCCTCCAGCGCAGCGTCGGCAACGCGGCGACGGCGGCGATCGTCCAGCGCCAGGCCGGAGCCGGTGACGAGCAGGAGCAGGCCGAGGAGCAGGCCGCCGAGACCAGGGAGGACGAGACGGCCGAGCCGGGCTTCGGCCCCGTGCAACGGGCCATGTCGGGGCCCCACCGGACTGCCCTGACCGCGGCCCCCAACTGGGCATCGTTCGACCTGCTGGCCAGCCAGCTCCGGCTCCTGCCCCTCTACAACAACGACGTGGACTTCGGCGAGGAGCTGGGCGACATGGTCAGCGCCAGGGGAAACCACATGTGGGCGGCCGGGACATTCCGGCCCTGGTTCCTACGGGGCCCCCAGCCACGGGGCAGCCTGGCCCTCAAGGCGGCCCGGGCGTACCTGGCGGCGGGCTCCGATGGCAAGGCCGACGCCTGGTACCGGGTGGTCCGGCGCGGGTTCCACCGCAGCAAGTTCGGAAACGTGAAAAACCTGGTGGCCCCCCTCCCGTCCCTGGCCGACGTCGGCGAGGCGGACACCCACCTCGGGCGCCTGGGCGGCGCCGCCCCCCTGCCGGGCGTGCTGGTCAAGAAGCTGGAGGACAACTTCAACTACGACCAGGGCGCCGGGCGCTACAAGTCGGAGATGAAGGCGCCGGCCATGGGCACCCAGACGATCGCCAACGTGATGTACACCCACAACCCCTACGGGTTCCTGACCAAGTACAAGGCGGCCATGGCGGCCGGCGACGCCGGGGCCCGGGCGGCGATCTCGGCCGACTGCGTCAACCGGGGCTTCCCCGACCCGGCCACGCTGGTCAACCCGGCCACCGGCGCCATCGACCCGCTTGCCGAGGCCAACGCCCTGGCCGCCCTCAACGCCTTCCAGGTCCAGTACGTCGGGGCCGCCGGGCGCGCCACCCTGGAGCTGCACGCCGGCGTCACCCAGGGAGCCACCGGCTTGCCCTACAGCACCCAGGGCGACTTCAGCACCCACAACGGCAGCAACTGGGCCCTCTTCGCCATGGACGCTGCCGGGCGGATCTACGCGGCGGGCCACCGGGTGTCACGGATGCACCACAGCTCGCCCCTCGCCGGCGGGGACGTGGCCGCGGCGGGCGAGATCGCCGTCAACAACGGCACGGTCGTCGGGGTGACCAACAAGAGCGGTCACTACACCCCCGACGAGCGCCACACCGTCCAGATGCTCAACCAGCTGACCGCCATGGGGGTCAACCTGGCCGCCGTCAAGCTCCGCTACCACGACGCCGCCACCGGCGTGTTCTGGGATACAAACGCCGCCGGCTTCGTGGCCGACGTCGGCGGGGGCCTCTTCGCCGGCAAGTTCGCCGCCCTGACGGCCGCCGTCGCCACCAACCGGGCCAACGGCATCGCCCCCGCCGACCCCAACCAGCAGGTGCCGATCTTCTGACCACCTCCCCCGGCGGCCGCCTCCCGCCGGCCGGCCCTTCCCCGGCTGGTCCTACCAGCCCCGCTCGACCCACTCCTGGAGGTGGGGGGACTCGGTCCCGATCGTGGTGTCGCGGCCGTGGCCCGGCATCACGATGGTCTCGGGCGGTAGGGCCGACAGCAGCCGGTCCTCCACCGAGGCGACGATGGTGGCGAAGTCGCCGCCAGGCCAGCGGGTGTTGCCCGGCCCCCCGCGGAATAGGGTGTCGCCGCTGAAGACCACCGGCGACCCCTCGACCAGGAACGACATCGATCCTGGCGTGTGCCCCGGCGTGTGGATGGTGCGCAGGCGCAGGCGGCCCACGGCGATGACCACGTCGTGGGCGAGCACGAAGTCGTAGGCCGGCAGGAGGGCCGAGTCCTCGGCGGTGACGCCGACCTCGTAGCCGGCGTGGCGCATGGCGGGGACGGCCTGGATGTGGTCCGGATGGCCGTGGGTCTCGAGGATCGTGCGGACCCCCAGCCGCCCGGCCAGGTCCAGGAGCTGGGCGTGCTCGTCGGCGGCGTCGATGAGGACGGCGTCGCCGGTGGCCTTGCACCGCAGCACGAAGACGTTGTTGGCCAGCGGGCCCACCACCACCCGGTGGACCTCGGCCTGGGAGTCCTGGTAGTGCATGGCGGCAGGCTAACGACCAGGAGGCTGTCGCCAGACTCGGTTCACCGCTCGGATGTGTGAGCAGGGGTCGCACGGGCGCCCCCCAGCCGATCGAGCCTTTGAGGGAAAGGTAGCTGCCAGATACGAGTAAACAGGTAACAACATGAAAACTCTATCAAGGTAGTCTCCCTCTGGCAAGTGGGTCGACGCCCGACGACCCCTTCCAGCGGTTCAGGGCCGGGCGGGTTGAGGCCGGGCGGTTTCAGGGCCGGGCGGGTTGAGGGCCGGGCGGTTTCAGGGCCGGGCGGGTTCAGGGCCGGGCGGGTTCAGGCCGGCCGGGTTCAGGGCCGGGCGGGTTCAGGGCCGGGCGGGTTCAGGGGAGCGTGCCGACGTACAGGCACTGGACGACGTTGGCGGTGATGAGCTTGCCGTCCGAAACCGTTCCCCCGGCGTTGGTCAGGTTGATGTTGTCGCCCGTGCCACCGTTGACAGTGGTCCCGGCGCCGGTGACGGCTTCACACACCGAGAAGAAGACCTCCCCGAAGTCGGCCAGGCTGCTCTGGGCGCCACTGACGGTGGGCGCCTCGACGATCCACTCGGCGCAGTTGCCGACGAGCTTTGTACCGCTCGGTGCGCTGATTGCGAACGAAGTCGAAGCTCCCGTCGTGCGATTGGAGAAGTAGACGCTCGCCGAGGTCGAACCAGCGCCCCCGCTGGTGCAGATGAGGACCGTCACCATGTCGCCCGGACCGACGGCCAGGTTGGTGACCTGGACCTCCGATTCGGGGAACCACTCCCACCACGGGTAGATGTGGCGGGTGATCGAGCTCCCGCTGCGGTACACCTCGCACTCCACGCCGGCCTGGCAGACGTCGCCCGAGCCGTCTCCGTCGATGCCGATCCAACTGGCGGAGTAGTACCATTGGTTTTCCGTCGGCGCGTCGACGTTGGGCACAACCCAATCGCCTTCGACCCACTTGAACGACTGGCCCGACGGGGCGAAGACCACTCCTCCCGACCAGTTGGTCGAGCTCTCGGTGCCTGCCGACGTGGCTGCCGTGCGCGGCCGGTGCAACCTGTCCTCGTTTCGCCGGAACGTCGGCGGGACGTAGTTGAGCTTGCCCTTCAGCCGGCCGAAGACCGCCTCGTAGCGGGCCAGGTGGTGCGGGTCGTCGGGGCGTGCCGGGAAACCCCACTCGACCAGGTCGGCGCTGTCGGCGCTCATCGGATCAAAGTTGGGCGGTGGGTCAAATGTGGCCACCTTCGTGCCGCTCGGGTACGTCAGAATTTTCACGAGCCCTCTCCTCTCAGTGTGCTATCGGATCGGTGTGCCGATGGTCGTAGCGCCAGCGGATTTGCCACTGGCACTTTAATCATCGGTGAGGGCCCGTCCCGCCGTCTGTGCCCGAGAGCACAGCCGGGCGGTGACATCGGTCACACCGAGTTGAGTCACACCGGTTGAGTCACACCGGTTGAGCCACGCCGGTTGAGCCACGCCGGTTGAGCCACGCCGGTTGAGCCACGCCGGTTGAGTCACACCGGGGGTCGTCACCAGCCACCCCGGTGTACGAGGTCGTCCAGGGCGAGGCGCTGGCGCCGGGGAGGCCCCCTGGGCCGCCCCACCAGTACCCGGCTACGCCGGCCAGCCGAGGGCGACCGCACCGAGCGGCTCCCAGCCGGCCGGGGCCCTGAGGGCTGCCAGGAGCGGGCTCGAGCCCCGGTGCAAGGCAAAAAAGAGGGCCTCCACCCATTCCGCCACTGCCCCCAGCAGGAGCAACTGGAGGGCCATGCCCCCGTCGACCAGCCAGTATGGCACGGGCCACCCTCGATCCGGTCCCGACCCGCCCCAGCCGGCGCCCCGCCCCCCAGCCGGCGCCCCGCCCCCCGGCCGGCGCCCCGCCCCCCGGCCGGCGCCCGAGCCGGCGCCCGCTTGTCGGGCAGGGAGTAGCGGTCGAGGTAGGTGGCGGGGCTGACCAGGGGCAACACGACCACCGGAGCCCGCACGAGGCTGGCGGGGTGGGGGTCTGCCAGCCAGCTCGGCTCTGTGGCGAGCGACCAGAATAGCGACGTCCCCTCCCCGGCCAGCACCACCACGCCCAACCCTGGGTGTGGCATCCCACGCCCCCGTTGGCCCGGCCACGGTGCTTGTTGTGCACTACGGTACCCCTTAGCGGTACCTTGGTGCACAGTTCTACCTTGGGTGCACAGACGTCCAGAGCCAGGCCAGCCTAGCCTGCCCGGCATCTGAAATGGGCAGGCAACGTTGATGGCCAGGTTGCTATGATGGGACCACCGAAGAAAGGAGGTGGTCCAGCTGAGCAGTCATCAAGGTTCTGGGACTTCGGAGGTGGCTGGCCGCTAGACGGCCGCTGGACCATCTGGTGGAATCCACGCCAGTTACCAGGGGAACCGAGGCCGGGGGTTGGTCCCACCCGGCATCTAACCAAACGAAGTTCCTCGCCTTCCAGTAGGCCTTTGAAGAAGGAGCCCGCCGATCGGGCTTCTTCTTCGCGTCCGTCGGCATGTGCAAGCCGTCACATGACAGAATGGGGGGTGGCCGGACCGGAGATGTGCCTGGCGGGCGGCCGGGAGAGGCCGCCGGCCGGTTGGGGGACGGGGCCGCCGGCCGGTTGGGGGACGGGGCCGCCGGCCGGATGGGCGCTGCGGGGTTGACGGCGACCGGCGGTGGCCCGACCACGACTGTCAGTGCCCTGCGCTTGGAGTCGGCCGGGGCCTCCCTGGATGCCACCCTGGTGCGCCCGCTGGGCTCGGCGGCCACCGGTACCGGTCGCCACGGTCTGGTCATCTGCTACGGCTTCCCGGTCAGCGACACCACCGCGGCGGGGCGGGGCCTGGGGTACGCGGAGCTGGCCGAGCGCCTGGCGGCCGAGACGGGCTGGGTGGTCCTGACCGTCAGCTTCAGGGGGATGGGGGAGTCGAGCGGGGACTTCTCCCTCGGTGGGTGGCTCACCGACCTCAAGGTGGCCATCGACACCTGCCTGTCGGTGGCCGGGGTCGACTCCGTCTGGGTCTGTGGCTTCGCCGCCGGCGGTGCCCTGGCCCTGTGCGCGGCGGGCGAGGACGCCCGGATCCGGGGTGTGGCGGCACTGGCGGCGCCAGCCGACTTCGGTGACCGGGCCGGCGACGCCCGGCGCTTCGTCGCCCAGGCCCGAGCGGTGGGGGTGATCCGCGACCCGAAGTTCCCTCCCGACCTCGACGCCTGGGCCCGGGAGCTGCGCGACATCAGGCCCCTCGGCCTGATCGGCAAGATCCCGCCCCGGCCCATCCTGCTGGTCCACGGGGGCAACGACGAGGTTGTCCCCCTCCTCGATGCCCGGGCCCTGGCTGACGCCGCCGAGGGTGCAGTGGAGCTGAGGGTCCTGGCCGGCGCCGGCCACCGCCTGCGCCAGGACCCCCGGGCCGTCGCCCTGCTGATCGGCTGGTTGGACCGCCAGAGCCACTGACGCTGCGGTGGCGGGCAAGGGCTGGAGGCGGCGGGGGGCGGGCCCCTCGGTAACCTCCGCTGGTGCCATCCACGTTTGGTCCGGCCCGGCTGTTGAGCGCCTCCGGCCGCCACGTCCTGTTGGCGGCCAACGCCCGCCGCGCCCTGGTCCGGGACGGCAAGGGCGGGATGCTGGCTTTCGCGCTGAGCACGGGCATCTCGGAGATGCCTCTGACCGCTCTCGGACTCCAGGCGGCATCGGTCTCCCGTATGGTCCGACATGGCGCCATGCGGTCGAGAGCGGGCCGGGCCGCCTTGGGCGCGGAGCTGGCGACGGCCGAGGTGCTGAGAGAGCTGCACCAAGGGGTGAGCGCCACCGCCGGCGTGGTGGAGTCGGCTCTGGTGGCTGGCCTGGGTCGGGACTACCGGGCGAAGATCACCGAAGCCGGCCTCGCATTCGAGAACCGGCCGCTCACCCGCCGCCAGAGCGTGATCCCCGCATGGGTCAGCCACCGCCGCTACGTGCGCCACGGCAACGTCGGCTACGGGCCGGCGGGCAAGCGCAACACACTCGACATCTGGCGCCGGGACCGGGTCAGCGCCTCCGGTCCGGCGCCGGTCCTGGTCCAGGTCCACGGAGGGGCCTGGGTGGCGGGCAGCAACCGCCAGCAGGCCTACCCGCTGCTGTCTCACCTGGCCGACTCCGGCTGGGTGTGCGTTGCCATCAACTACCGGCTCAGCCCTCGGGCCACCTGGCCCGACCACGTCGTGGACGTCAAGAGGGCCATCGCCTGGGTCCGGAGCCACATCGGTGAGTACGGAGGGGACCCGGACTTCGTCGTGGTCAGCGGCGGATCGGCCGGGGGCCACCTGGCCATGCTGGCCGCCCTCAGCCCCGGTCATCTCGACTGGCAGCCGGGGTTCGAGGCGGCAGACACTCGGGTCCAGGCCGCCGTGTCCCTCTACGGCGTCTACGACCTCCTGAACTGGGACGGTCGCGGGGGTAACCAAAGGAGCATCAAGTTCGTGGCCAGCAACGTGATGAAGGTGGCCCCGGGAGACGATCCGAAGGCCTGGCACCAGGCGTCACCCGTCAACTGGGTGACCGGCGACGCCCCACCCACCATGCTGGTCCACGGGACGGCGGACTCGGTCGTCCCCCTCGACATGGCCAGGCGCATGGCACGTCAGATGAGGGCGGAGTCGGCGTCGCCCGTCGTCTATGCCGAGCTTCCACTGGCCCAGCACGCCTTCGACCTCCTCGGCTCGGTGCGCACGCTCCACACCGTCCGAGCCATCGAGCGCTTCCTGGCCTTCGTCAGGGCCCAGGCGCGACCCGCTGCCGCGGAGCCCGCCGCCCCGGTGGCGCCGGTGGACCTGGCCCCTTGAGCCCGTGGACGCCTGTCCACGTGCTCTCCTGGCGCCAACTCAGGCGGGCGACCCCGCCGCTTCGGCCGCGGCCGCTCTGGCCCTTGCCTTCATCTCCTGCTTGTGTGAACGCACCTTGCCCAAGCTGGCCTCGTCGACGATGTCGGCCACCGACACGTAGGTGCCTGCATGGCCAAACGGGCCGGCCGCCTCCGCCCATCCCGGCGGGCGGACGCCCATCTGCTTGCCGAGGAGGCCCACGAAGATCCGGGCCTTCTGCTCACCGAAGCCGGGCAGCGCCCTGACCCTCCTCAGAAGCTCGTCCCCGGTGACCGCCTTCTTCCAGATATTGGCGGCCCGGCCGGAATAGGTATCCTCCACCAGCTGGCACATCTTTTGCACCCTCCTGGCGTTGGCCGCAGGGAAGCGGTGCAGCGCTGGCCGCTGGCAGAAGGCGGCGACAAGGGCCTCGGGGTCCATGCCGGCGATGGCGGCTGCGTCCAGCGCACCAAGGCGCTCCTTGAGAGCCAGGGGGGCGCTGAAGGCCCACTCCAGCGGCACCTGCTGGTCCAGCACCATGCCGATCACCAGGGCCAGGGGTTCGGTGCTGAGCAGCCGATCGGCCTCCTTGTTCTGGCTCAGGTGAAGCGCCGGCACGTGGCGGACTCTACCCGCTGGCCCGCTCCCCGGAAAGTTGGAAGTGGGCCTTGCGGCCGGCGCCGCTCGGCGCGAAAGTATCAGAGAAGCTATGAGACGGCGATTTTGGGCTGCGGTGAGTGTCGTCGGCGTCCTCCTCGGTGGGTGCGGGGGGACCCCAAGCCGTTCCGCGTCACCAGGGACAACCTCCGGGTCCAGACCGGTCACGACCTCGGCCCCGACGGCAACACCGGTGCCCACCACCATCAACGCGGATGGCCCGGTGCCTGCGGTCATAACCGTGGCCTACGTCAACGCGGTGTTGGCCCAACTCGACCAGATCTACGGTGATGCAACTCGACTACTTGTTAGCACCAGAGCCCTCTCCCCGGTCGTGGCAGCTGACTTGCGGGCAACTTTCAACGATCCTGCGTTTGGAGCGGCCGTGAACACTTTCATTGAACTGGCTTCCAAGCCTTTTCATAACTTTAGGCCGAACTTTGGAAATCGGCAAACTACCGTACTTCAACTTATTACAGATACAAACGTATGCATTTTTGCTCAGATTGAAACCGACTATTCTAATGTAGACGTTACTACGGTTCCGGATGCGGGAACTGAGTTCCTCACCTTGCGTCCGAAGCAAGCTGGTGCTGATCCCATCTTTCTCAACAAGACCCCGTGGGCAATATCCAATGACGTTTCCTATCAGACCCACACTGAAGAGGCCGACCAATGCAGTTCATGAGTTCATTTACACTGGCAGGGGCTGCGTTGGTCATGTTGCTGAATGGCCAGCATTTTGCGCTATTGCAATCCCCTTCAGAATGCACCCGAGGACCCCAGGGAAGGGTGATTGATTGTGGTGGGTCGTTTGATTCGAACCCACAGAGCAAGTCGTCACCTCCATTGTTTGGGATTGCACTCCCGACGAAGATTCCTCCAACCATCAACGTGGTTAGCTTTGGACAATTGCCGGGAGGCGGACCTTGCGTGGTCCTTACGCCGGAGCCGTTGGACCCGACGATACCTCCGGCCCTGGTAGCGGTCTATAATGGTATGAACAACCTTGTGGTTCAGGAGTATGGCCTGTGTCCGCCGGCGCCGGCACCTGACGCGGCCTCTCTCGCTGAGCAGTTCTGGCGCCAGATTCCGCTGCCCGTGCCGAGACCGACGATCCCGCCTGGCTCC
>JBOGGP010000097.1:0-8774 GCA_050744105.1 Acidimicrobiales bacterium | reverse complement strand
AATATACGAACTGGCTGTCGGCACTGCCGAATGCCTGGGCTGGCGGCCCGGCGGTCGTCACCACAAGCGTGGCGGTGATGGTGCTGCCCGAGGGCAGTGCCGACGCCCTGAGGGAGATTTGCGCCGGGTCAGGGGGCCGCCAGGCCTCTGTGCATGCGTTGTCGGATGCCGGGTCGCCGGCAAGCCCGGTAGCGCTGACGCCTCGAACCTCGAAGCTCAGCGACGACCCGATCAGGTCGGCGGCGGGGATGGTCACGCTGGTCTGGTCCCCCGCCGCCTGGACCACCGGCGGCTGCCCGACGAAGCCCGTGCCGCAGCCCGTCCCGCTGACCAGCCAGGTGGTGGCGGGGACGTAGCAGTCCGCGGCCCGGCAGGGCACCCAGGACACGACCCAGCCGCCGTTGCCGTCGGCTGCGGTGGTTACCGCCGTGGGGGGGTCGGGACCGGTGTCGGGGGTGGTGAATGCGAGCGCGGCCGACGGTGTCGACTGGCGGCCGATGTAGGCGGTGACCGTCACACGGTAGGCGGTGGCCGGTCGCAGGCCGCTGAAGTCGTACTGGAGCTGGCCGGTCTCCTGCCTGGCCGGTTGGCTGGGCTGGGGCCCGTGGAGGGCCTCGACCTGGACGAGCCAGGAGTCCGGCTCGCAGTCCTGCTCGTCGAGGAGGGGATAGGTCCAGGTCACCAGGACGGCATGGACAGAAGGAATCGCCGATGTGACGTCGGGGGACCTCGGCGTCTGGGTGCTGTTGGCGCAGGTCACCTGCTGGCTTACCTGAGGGGTGGCGACCGGCTGGGGCGCCGGCGGAAGGGCCGGAGGGGACTGGTTGCCCCCCGGGGCGGGGACCGGTGGCCGTGGGCCGGGCGTGGCCGCCGGTCCGGTGGCGTCCACGGTTGTCGCCGCGCTCTTGTCGAAGGTGACCGGGGTGTGGCTCCCGTCGGTGAAGACCACCACCCCGAGGAGGCTGTCGGGATTGTCGAAGATCACTCGGGGCCCGGCGACGACGATCTCGGCGGCGGCGAAGCCGGCGTGCTCGGACGGGCTGGCCAAGGGGTAGGTGGCCTCCCCGGGTACGGGCCCGACGGCCAGGGTGGCCAGGTCGATGCTCCACAGGGCTGGCTGGCCGGGGCCTGAAGACGACATGGTGTACAGGTGACCCCCCGACGCCACCGGCGGGACCAGCGACGCCACCTGGCCGAGGCGCGGGAGCGCCCGCGGAGTGATCTCTCTGGCGTCCGCGGTCACGCCGAACAGCGCCCAGCCGGCGGGAAGGCGGCCGAGGAACCACCCTCGGGCCTGGCGGCCGGGCTCCCGCTCGAGGGTGACCGGCAGGAGGGAGGTGGCTGGTCTGGTCCCCGGCACGGCGACGGCGGTAACGGCGCTCGACGCGTCGCCCGGACCGATGACGTCCACCCGACCGGGCGAGGCAGCGGCCACCGCCCCACCGCCGAGGGCCTCCAGGGCCACCGGAGTGCCGAGGGGGACCAGGGGCCCGCGCCGGCGACCGACCAGGCCACTGGCGCTGGCCGGGTTGGGCCGCAGCTCGACAACCTGCTGGCCGGCGGGGCCCTCCACCAATACGAACAGGTCGCTGCCGGCCGCGACGGCCGCACCGGGCTGGTCTGGCACCGCTCCGGGCAGGGTGGCAAACCCGCGGGCGGCCACGGTGCCGGTCCCGTTGCGCTTGGCAACGGCTTCTCGCACGGTGTCGGCTCCCACTAGGGACACGGTGCTGGTCGGGCCGTGGCGGATGATAAACGCCGACGCGCCGTCGGCTACTGCGGTGGCCCCCGTGGTGCCGTCCAGGGTACCCAGACCTACCCCACCCCCGCTGGGCTTGAGGACGAAGTTGTCCTGGCCCACGATGTTGAAGCTGCCGGTGATCCGGTTGAGCAGCAAGGTGCCGGCGCGGAGGTGGACGGCCTCGACGTCGGCATAGCTGGTCGCGCCCACCTGGGAGAACACGTCCCTCAGTCGCACCGTCACGTTGCCGGTGGCCAGGTCGAGCACTACGAGGGGTCGGTCGTCGTCGAGGACCACTGTCCCCCCGAAGACCTGGGGCCGCACCGCCGGGGTGGCCGGCCCGGCGATCGCCGACCACGTGAAGCCCCCGACGACCGCCACCAGCAATGCCACGCCGCCCAGGGCCGAACCAGCGCTCCGCGCTGCCGAGGCTCGGTCACTGGTGGAGCGGGCACCACGGCGAGTGGTGACCGGCTGGATCACGGCCATCGAGTCGCGCCGGTCCGCGGCGCCGTCGATGTCGCCCGCTTGCACTGCCGGCTCTGCCGCACTCACCCAACAGTACCGTGGTCGGGTGGCCGACGACCCCCCGCCCACCGACACGTTTCCCCGCCAGCAAGCCCGCACCCGACGGTTCAGCCTCGGTGCCCCGAGGACCTTCTGCCTGGGGGCGGACGGGGGCAGGGTGCTATTCGTGCGTTCGCCCGGCGGGGAGGATCCGCAGGGCGCCCTGTGGGCACACGAGGTGGCCACCGGAGAGGATTTTTGCGCCGCCGACCCCAATACCATCGATGCCAGAGGCCCTCTCGCCGCAGTGCCTGCTGCCGAGCTGGCCCGGCGCGAACGGGTCCGGGAGCAGGCCGGCGGCATCGTCGCCTACAGCGCCGACAGACATGCTCGCCGCGCCGCATTCGCTCTGAACGGCCGTCTGTGGGTGACCGACGTCGACGCCCGCCACAGCCGGGTCGTGGCCACGGCGGGCCCGGTGTTCGACCCCCGGATCGACCCCACCGGGACGTGGGTGGCCTATTGCTCCGGTCCCACTCTGCGTGTTGTCGAGGTGTCGGGTAGCGGTGACCGGCCGCTGGCCGGACCGGACGGCCCCGGTGAGGGCGAGCAGGTCGATGAGGTCTCGTGGGGGCAGGCCGAGTTTGTAGCCGCCGAGGAGATGGGCCGGGCGAGGGGGTACTGGTGGGCCCCCGACGGCTCCGGCCTGCTGGTGGCCCGCGTCGACGTCGGCCCGGTGGCCACGTGGTGGATCGCCGACCCGGCCCAGCCACAGCGCCAGCCGGCGGCCCAGCGTTACCCGGCCGCCGGCACCGCCGATGCCGTCGTCACCCTCTGGCACGTCGACCTCGGCGGCCGGCGCCGGCAGGTGGTCTGGGACCGGGGGGCCTACCCCTACCTGGTGTCGGTGAGCTGGGGCCCGGCCGGACCGCCCCTGCTCGTGGTGGAGGCCCGGGACCACCGGCGCAGCCAGGTCCTGGCGGTGAGCGTCGTCGCTGGCCCGGAGGCAACCGGTTGTCCGGCGCCGGCCGCTGGGCTCGTGCCGGCCGCTGGGCTCGCGCCGGCGGCTGGGCTCGCGCCGACGGCTGGGCTCGTGCCGGCGGCTGGGCTCGTGCGGGCGGCTGGGCTCGTACCGGCGGCTGGGCTCGTGCCGACCGCTGGGCTCGTGCCGACGGATGGGCTCGTGCCGACGACCGTGCTTGTCGAGGACTCGGACCCAGCCTGGGTCGACCGCCTGCCGGGGCTGCCGGCGTGGCTCGAAGGCGGCCGCCTGATCTGGTGTGCGCAGGTCGCTGACACCGTCAGCCTGACCGCCGGCGGTGAGGTGGTGACCCCGGAGGGGCTCCAGGTGCGCGAGGTGGTGGGGGTGGACCACCAGGCCGTCTTCGTCGCCTCGCCCGATCCGACCGTCGCCGACCTGTGGGCGTGGTCGCCGGCGGGTGGCGCCGAGCGGCTGGTGGGCGGTGGCTGGACCTCGGGTGTGGCCGGGGGGGGCACAGTGGTAAGCATGGCTCACCACCTCGCCGCGCCGCCGACCTGGGCGGTCACCTCGGCGGCCGGCGGGCGGACCGAGATCGTCTCGCTGGCCAGCACGCCCGTCGTCGAGCCCGAGCCCATGCTCCTCACCGTGGGCCCACGGTCCCTGCGCGTCGGTGTGCTGCTGCCCCGCCGCCACCCGCCCGGGGTCCCGCTGCCTGTCGTAATGGCGCCGTACGGAGGCCCCGGGCTGGCGCGCGTGGTCGAGGCCCGATCGGCCTGGCTGGAGCACCAATGGCTGGCCGACCAGGGCTTCGCCGTGGTCGTCGCCGACGGCCGTGGCACCCCCGGGCG
The DNA here is from genome assembly GCA_050744105.1 of Acidimicrobiales bacterium. Classification (GTDB taxonomy): domain Bacteria; phylum Actinomycetota; class Acidimicrobiia; order Acidimicrobiales; family Palsa-688; genus JBOGGP01. The sequence continues at coordinate 4,696 of JBOGGP010000097.1, read as the reverse complement.
AGGCCCGGCGTGGGAACGGGCGGTGCAGGGCAACCTGGCCGATCCCGTGCTCGAGGACCAGGTCGAGGCGCTGGCCGGCGCCGCCCGGGTGGTCCCCGAGCTCGACCTCACCCGGGTGGGGATCAAGGGCTGGTCCTTCGGTGGGTACCTGGCGGCCCTGGCCGTGCTGCGCCGGCCCGACGTCTTCTCGGTGGCGGTGGCCGGCGCGCCGGTCACCGACTGGCGCCTCTACGACACGTACTACAGCGAGCGCTACCTGGGCCACCCCGACACCGATCCCGGCGCGTACGAGCGGTCGTCGCTGCTGGGCGACGCCGAGCGCCTGGAACGGCCGCTGATGCTGGTCCACGGGCTGGTGGACGACAACGTGGTGGTTGCCCACACCCTCGCGCTGTCGGCCCGCCTGGTCGGCGCCGGACGGCCGCACCTGGTCATCCCTCTCAGCGGGGCCACGCACATGGCCTCCCAGCCGGAGCTGGCCGAGCGGCTGCTGGAGCTTCAGGTCGAGTTCCTGGCCCGGTACCTGCAACCCGGGCCGTCTGGTGGCGGAGGACGGTGACGGCCTGGGCCAGCTGAGCGCCGGCACCGGTCACCAGTGCCGACGCTCGCTGGAGGCGTGCACCCCCACCGGCGGCCGTCGCTGGCGGAGCGCCGGCGCCCAGGGCCTCCAGCCGGCCGCACGTGGCGGCCAGATCCGTGGCGCCCAGGCTGGCCGCCTCCCCTGCCAGGCGGTGGGCGTCCCTCTCCAGTGCTCCGAGATCGCCGGCTTCCAGGTGGGAGGCCATGGCCACGAGGGTGGCCCGGGCCGCCGATACGAATGTCTCCACCAGGTCGGCCAGCCACCAGCCGTCCCCAAGGCCCCGGAGAGCCTCCAGCCGGTCCCGATCGACCCCGTCCCCGCAGGTGGCCGGCCCGGTCAGGACCGGGACAGCCCCGGCGGCCAGCGCGGCCGGAGGGGTGGTGGCGGCCGGACACCACGGAGCCAGGGCTCGGGCCAGCGCCGCCATGGTCATTGGCTTGGTGACGAAGTCGTCCATCCCGGCGGCAAAGCAGTGGTCCCGGTCCCGGTCCGCCGTGGCCGCGCTGGCCGACATCCCGATGATGGGCACGTGGCGGGCCCGTCCCTCCCGTGACCGGACGAGGGCGGTCGCCTGGTAGCCGTCCATTACCGGCATGTTGATGTCCATGAGGACGGCCTGGTAACCGCCACCCTCGCCGGGGTGGCGGGACCCGGTCAGGGCGTCGAGCGCCTGGTGACCGTCGGGCACGGTCACAGCCTCGAGCCCGAGCCTGGCCAGCATGCCCACGGCCACCATCTGGTTGGTCTGGTCGTCCTCGGCCACCAGCACCCGGCCTCGCAGGGCGACGGGCTGACCGGGGCTCGGTCCGGGGTCCCCCCTCGGGGGGCCTGACGCAGGGATCCCCGTCGGCCCGGGCCGTGGGTCGGTGGACCCGGCCGCATCCCACCGGCGCCCGAGCGGGAGGTCCACCCAGAAGGTGCTGCCCTGGCCGGGCCGGCTGGCGAGGCTCAGGCACCCTCCCATGGCCTTGGTCAGCTGGCTGCATATGGCCAACCCGAGCCCGGTGCCCCCGAAGCGTCGGGTCGTGGAGCTGTCGGCCTGGGAGAACGGCTCGAGGATCCGGGCCTGGTCGGACTTGGCGATCCCGATGCCCGTGTCGGTCACCTCGAAGCGCACGATGACCCAGTCGGCGGTGGGCTCGCCGGCCCGGCCGACACGGAGCACGACGTCGCCGTGGTCGGTGAACTTAACGGCGTTGGAGACCAGGTTGACCAGGATCTGGCGGATCCGCCCCGGGTCACCCTGGAGCTGACCGTCGATCTCAGGGGTGCAGGTCCCGACCAGGGTCAGGCACTTGGCCTTGGCGCCCTCGGCCATGAGGTCCACCACGTCGGCGACCAGGCGATGCGGGTCGAAGGCGATGTCCTCGGGCTCGAGCCTCCCGGCCTCGATCTTGGAGAGGTCCAGGATGTCGTCTATCACCTCGAGCAGGGCGGCGCCGGCCCGGTGCAGGCTTTGCCCGTAGCGGGCCTGCTCCTCGTCGAGATCGGTGGTGAGCAACAGCTCGGTCAGCCCGATCACCCCGTTCATAGGGGTGCGGATCTCGTGGCTCATGGTGGCGAGGAACTGGGACTTGAGGCGGGATGCGTCCATGGCCTGGTCTCGGGCGTCGGCCAGGGCCCGCTCGGTCCGCTTGCGATCGGTGATGTCGTGGACGAAGGCGCTGAACGACGGCACGCCGCCAGGGCTGGTGCACCAGATGGACAGCTCGGCGGGAAACTCCCGGCCGTCGCGGCGCAGGGCGGTCACCTCCACGCGCCGGCCGAGGATCGGTCCCTGGCCGGTCGCCATGTACCGGGCCAGCCCGTCGACATGGCCCTGGCGGTAGCCAGGGGGGACGATCGTCTCCCCCAGCCGGCGACCCACGGCCTCCTCGGCGGACCAGCCGAAGATCGCCTCGGCGGCGCCGTTCCAGTCGGTTATGACGCCACTGGCGTCCATCCCGACGAAGGCGTCGTTGGCTGCGGCCAGGATCGACCGGGTCCGCTCCTCGCTGTGGCGCAACGCCTCGTCTGCCCACTTGCGCCCGGCCAGCCGACCGATCTCGCTGCCCACCTCGCTGAGAAGGTCGAGCAGCTCGGGATCTGCCTCCCGGGCCTCGGGGTGGAAGAATTCGAGGATTCCCACCACCTGGCGCCCCGAGAGCACAGGAGCCCCGACGGCCGCCCTGATGGGCAGCTCGGCGTCCACCGGCGTCCGCAGCCAGCCGGGGTCCCGGCGCACGTCGGCGATCCAGACCGGCGCCGCCGCCGCCTTGACCCGGCCCGGTAGCCCGGCGCCGGCGGTCATGAGGGTCGTCTCGGTGAGGCGGCGCAGCTCGGCATAGCGATCGGGCCCCTCGACGTGCCACACGTCTGCCGGCCGGCCCTGCAGTGGCCCGCCGTCGCTCAGCCTCCAGGCGTGGCCCACCGGCCAGCCGATGTGCCGGCACACGTGGTCGAGGCCCACCTGGAGGGCGGCTTCGAAGGTCTCGGCGTCGTTGGCCTCCAGGGCGACCACCTTGAGCAGGGCCTCGGCCCGCGACCCGCTCTGGAGCCGGCTGTTCAGCTCGGCCAACGAGGCGTTGGCCCGGCCCAGCTCCCGGGTGCGCTCCTCCACCCGCTCTTCGAGCGAGCGGCTGAGGGCCTGGATCTGGGTGAACCCCTCGGCGTTCTCCAGCGCCGTCCCGGTCAAGGTGGCGACGAACTGCCCGAGGCGGATCTCCTCGTCTCCGAAGAGCCCGGCCTGGGCGTGGGTGGCGAGCAGGCAGGCCACCACCCGGCCCCGGGCCCACACCGGGGCGCACAGGGCCGAACAGCCCCCGTCGCCCGGGCTCCCCTCGCCGGCCGGGTTCCTCTCTACGACGGGCCGGCCCTCGGACAGGGCCCGGTCCACCAGCCGGTCCGAGCCGGTGGCACCGATCCCTGCCGGCGAGCAGCCGGGTGCGGGGAGGTTGACCGCCGCTCACCTCGATGACGGCGCCGTCGGTCGCCCGCAGGAGAGTGGTCGTCGCCTCCGCCGCCGCCCAGACGTCGGCCGGGGTCAGGGCGCCGGCGATCTGCTGGCCCACGACGAGCAGCGAGTCGAAGCGGTCGAGCAGGGACAGGGTGATCTGGTCCCGGGGCCCACCCGGGTCGGCGGCCCGTCCCGCCGGCCGGAGGAACGCCAGCTCCCGGCCGGCGGTGGCCACGTCGTCCCCCGCCCCTGACCACCCGTGCTCCCGGCCCACCAGGCCCCGGGCCATCAGGGTCAGCCCCCGCTGGTGGCGGGCCCCCTGGGCCTCGGCGGCCCGCAGGGCCCGGTCGAAGCGGCGCCGGGCCAGCCGGGGCCGGCCCAGCATGGCTGCCACCAGAGCGCTCTCCCTCTGGGCATGCGGCCGGTTGTTGGGGTAGCTGCGGGCTGCCCGCCGGGCCCGCCGCGCCGTGGCCGCCGCCTCGGCCAGGAGCGCCCGCCGCCGGTCCGACCACGGCGGAAGGCCGGCTATCTCCTTGCGTAGGGCGGTGGCCAGCCACGGCTGCACCGGCGCCACGTACTCCTGCTTGAAGCCCTTGGCCGCCACCATCCGGGCGGCCTGGCGCAGGAGGGTCACCGCCTCCGCCGGCTGGCCCTGGGCCATCAGGCGCAAGGCCTCGGCCTGGAGGACCTCGGCACCGGCGTGGACGTCGTCACCGATGCGGGGGAGGGCGGCGCTGACGACCCCGGCGGGGATGGCACCCGAGCACGCCTTGGCCCACGCCCCGAGGGCGATGCCGGCGGCCTGGTGGTCCCCGATCTCGAGGGCCCGGCGGTGCACCGCCCGGCTGGTGTCCTCGGCGGCGCCCAGATCTCCCAGCCGGTAGAGGGCGAGGGCGATGTGCCACTTCGCCGTGTTGGCCTCCCAGCAGTCACCGGTGCTTTTATTGGGGTGGTGTGGAGCCTCCGCCACGGCCCGTTTCTGGCGTTCTGGCGCAGTGGCGGAAGTGATTGCTTGGGGTGTCCGCCACACCATCCTTCCTTGCCGCCTTTGCCTTTGGGTGCGGCTCCGTTCAAGGGAATGATCAAGCGGCTTGTGGAATGACTCGGTCTGCGTAGCGGGACTGGTGGACGCGCCTTTGCTCCTCGGCCATGTGGTGACGCCAGTACGCCGGCCAGTCGCC
>JBOGGP010000096.1:0-8928 GCA_050744105.1 Acidimicrobiales bacterium | reverse complement strand
CAAGTCTCCCGGCGCCCTCCAAGGGTTGGTGGAGCCGTCGCAGGTCGCCGTGGTCGGCCACTCAGACGGCGGGGACGTCTCTCTGGCGGTGGCTGCCGACACCTGTTGCCGGGACCCGAGAGTCAAGGCCGCGATCATCCTTGCCGGGGCGGAATTGAGCAGTTTCGGTGGTTCCTACTACGCCGGGGGAGCGTACCGCTGCTCGTCGTCCAGGGCAGCGCCGACACGGTGAATCCTCCCGGGGCCAGCACTCAGCTCTACGATTCGGCGCCACCGCCCAAGTACTACCTGGACCTGGTCGGGGCCAGCCACGAGGACCCCTACACGAAGGCGATCCCCGACCAGGCTGTGGTCACCCGGGTGAGTGTCGACTTCCTCGACGGATACCTACGCCAGGACAGCGCCGGGCTGGACCGGCTGGCCTCCGACGCTGCCGTGGGGGGAGTCGCCGCCCTGACCACGGCGCCCCACCTGTAGGACCTCCGACGGTCAGGTCGTCGGACCCCCCAGCTGTGGCCTTGTCAGCTGCGACCGTGGCCGGCGATCATGGCGTTGACCCGCCGGGTCAGGCGGGACTTGCGGTTGGCTGCCTGGTTTTTGTGGATGACCCCTTTGGCCGCCGCCTTGTCAAGGCGCTTGATGGCGGCCCGCAGATCGTCGAGGGCGGTGCCGGCGCCGGACCCGGCGCTGGCCAGGACGTGCTTGACCCTGGTCTTGATCTCGGACTTGACCGCCTTGTTGCGCAGGCGGAGCCGCTCGTTCTGCCGGTTGCGCTTTATCTGGCTCTTGATGTTGGCCACGGGTCACCAGTGCTCGGGGACGTTCCTTCGTCAGCTGACCGCCGCAGGTTACCGTACCATCGGGTCCGGTGAGCGCCAAGCAGCTCGAACTGGTGCGCAACCTGAGCATCGTGGCCCACGTCGACCACGGCAAGTCGACGCTGTCGGACCGGATCCTCGAGCTCACCGGGGCCGTCGACCCGAGGGAGATGCGAGAGCAGTACCTGGACTCGATGGACATCGAGCGGGAGCGGGGCATCACGATCAAGGCGCAGAACGTACGTGTGCACTGGAAGGGCCACGTCATTCACCTGATCGACACTCCGGGCCACGTTGACTTCGGCTACGAGGTGAGCCGCAGCCTGGCCGCCTGCGAGGGGGTGGTGCTGCTCGTCGACGCCGCTCAGGGCATCGAGGCGCAAACCCTGGCCAACGCCTACCTGGCCGTGCAGAACGACATGACGATCGTGGCCGCGCTCAACAAGATCGACCTTCCCGCCGCCGACCCCGACCGCTACGCGGCCGAGATCGAGTCTGTGCTGGGCCTGGCCGCTGACGGGATCATCCGCATGTCGGCCAAGACCGGCGAGGGTGTGGCCGAGCTGCTCGACGCCGTGGTCACCCGCATCCCCCCGCCCGCGGGGGACCCCGACGCCCCCCTGCAGGGCCTCATCTTCGACTCCTACTACGACCAGTACCGGGGGGTTGTGAGCTCGGTGCGCGTCGTCACCGGGACCCTGCGCGCCGGTGCCCGGCTTCGATTCTTGCAGGCCGGCCGCACTCACGACGTGGAGGAGATCGGGGTGCGCACGCCGGCGCCGCTGGTCGTCCCCAGCCTCGGGCCCGGCGACGTCGGCTACCTGGTCGCCGGCATAAAGGACGTCGGCGAGGCTCGAAGCGGTGAGACCGTCACCGAGGCGTCCCGGCCGGCGGCGCAGGCCCTGGCGGGCTACCAAGATCCCAAGGCCATGGTCTTTTGCGGGCTATTTCCGGTCGACGGCGACGAGTTTGCCAGCCTGCGGGAGGCGCTGGAGAGGATGCGGCTCAACGACGCCTCGGTGAGCTACGAGCCCGAGACCTCGGGGGCCCTTGGCTTCGGCTTTCGCTGCGGCTTCCTCGGCCTTTTGCACATGGAGATCGTGCGGGAGCGACTGGAGCGTGAGTTCAACCTGACCCTCATCGCCACCGCTCCTTCGGTCGAGTACCTGGCCCACCTGACCGACGGGTCCGGGGTCCCGGTCCACAACCCGTCCGAGATGCCGCCCACCGAGCTCCTGGCCTCGATCGAGGAGCCGTTCCTACGGGCCACGGTGCTGCTGCCGGCGGAGTACACGGGGACGGTGATGGAGCTTTGCCAGTCCCGCCGGGGCGAGATGGTTCGTATGGAGTACCTCTCGCCCGAGCGCCTCGAACTGGTGTACCGGATTCCCCTGGCCGAGGTGGTGGTCGACTTCTTCGACGCTCTCAAGAGCCGCACCAAGGGCTACGCCAGCCTCGACTACGAGCGTGACGGCTACGACGTCGCCGAGCTGGTCAAGATCGACATCCTTCTCAACTCGGTGCCGGTGGACGCGTTCAGCGCCGTGGTCCACCGCGCCCAGGCCAACGAGTACGGCCGCCGCATGACCGAGAAGCTGCGGCAGCTGATCCCCCGCCAGCTCTTCGACGTTCCCATCCAGGCCGCCATCGGGGGTCGGGTGATCGCCCGGGAGACGGTCAAGGCGAAGCGCAAGGACGTCCTGGCCAAGTGCTACGGCGGCGACATCACCCGCAAGCGCAAGCTGCTGGAAAAGCAGAAGGAGGGCAAGCGGCGGATGAAGAACATCGGCCGGGTGGAGGTTCCCCAGGAGGCCTTCATCCAGGCCCTGCGCCTGGAGGACTGAACACAACCCGTCTCGGCTCAGAGGGGACCGCCCATGCTGGCGTAGAGGTAGGCCACGGCGGCGAGCGCGAATGCCACGGTGGCGATCCACTGGTTGTGGGTCCAATCGGGCAGCCGCGACGGCCGCCGGGCCGGGCCGAACCCGGGGTCGCCGGCCCGCCCGGGGGGGCGGGGTCGGCCCGAGCCCCCGGGCCTGGGCCTCTTGCCCCTGGCGCGACGCCCCCAGCGACCGGCCCGCTTGGACGCCTTGGCCCGCCGGGCACGACGCCGGCGGGCCTTGGCGCTGATCTCGCTGATCTCTGCCGAGCGGACGAACTCCTCGTTCAGCACCAGCCGCTCGAAGGGGTCGTCGTCGCCCGGCTCCCCGACGGGCCCGGTCCCCGGCTTGGTCATATGTCCACCCCGACGCGCCGTGCCACTTGTCCCACGCTGTCGAGTATGGCGCGCCTGGCGCCCCTCGGGTAGCCCTTGGTGACCGCTTACCCCGCCCTAACCAGCACAGCCAATCCTGCCCCTCCTTGGGCCTGGTCCTCGGGTCATCCGGCGGCCGCCGTCAGCTGGTCCACCTGGTCGGGGCTCAGCTCCAGGCGGGCGGAGGCGCAGTTCTCCTCGACGTGGGCCACTGACGAGGTCCCCGGGATGGGCAGGGTCACCGGGGACGATGCCAGCAGCCAGGCCAGGGCCACCTGCGACGGCTTGGCCCCAAGCGAGCTGGCGATCCTGCCGAGCGGCCCGCCACCGCCGGCCAGGTTGCCGCTGGCCAGGGGGAACCACGGGATGAACCCCAGGCCCTCGGCCTCGCAATAGCGGAGCACGGAGGCGGAGCGGCGCTCGACAAGGTTGTACATGTTCTGCACGCTGGTCACCGGTACCACAGCCCGCGCCGCCGCCAGCTGGTCGACTGTCACCTCCGACAGCCCCACGTGGCCGACCTTGCCCTCGGCGACAAGGTCGGACAGGAGGCCGAACTGGTCCTGCTGGGGCACGGCCTCGTCGATGCGGTGCAGCTGGAACAGATCGAGGCGCTCCACGCCCAGGCGGCGCAGGCTCATCTCGGCCTGCTGGCGGAGGTACTCGGGCCGGCCCACCGGGAACCACTCGTCTGGCCCGGTGCGCACCAGGCCGGCCTTGGTGGCGATCACCAGCCCTGGGGGGTAGGGGTGCAGAGCGTCGTGGATCAGCTCCTCGCTGACGTGGGGCCCGTAGGAGTCGGCGGTGTCGATGAAATTCACGCCGAGGTCGACGGCCCGGCGCAGGGTGCGCAAAGCCTCGTACCGGTCGGCCGGCGGCCCCCACGTGCCCGCTCCGGTGATCTTCATGGCCCCGTAACCGAGGCGGTGGATCTCCAGGTCGCCGAGGCTGAAGGTGCCGCTGGCGGCGACAGGCTGGGAGGTGGTATCGGACTGGATCACACCAGGAGTCTGCCCGGCGGGCGGTGCCGGCAACCCCGATCCCAGGGAAATGGGTCGGCTGCCGGCGTCCTGGCCGGTCCCAAGGGGCACCAACTCGGTATCTTTGACTGTCAACCATGCTCGACGAACGCAAGGCCGCCATCCTGCGGGTGATCGTGGAGGAGTACATCCACACCGCCCAGCCCGTGGGGTCCGCGCACGTGGCCGGGGTACGGGAGCTCTCGGTCTCGTCGGCGACCGTGCGCAACGAGATGGGCCTGCTCGAGCGTGAGGGGTACCTGGTCCAGCCCCACACCAGTGCCGGAAGGATCCCGACCGACAAGGGCTACCGGTTCTTCGTCGACTCGCTGAGCCCCCACGGCACCTTGGGCAACGGCCAGGCGCAGCAGGTCCGGTCCTTCTTCGACCGGGCCCACGGCGAGCTGGAGCGAATGCTCGGCGACACCAGCCGGCTCCTCTCCAGCCTGACCCATTACGCGGCCATGGTCACCACCTCGTCGCATCCCCACGACCCGGCCCGCATCAGATCGGTGCAGCTGGTGTCGCTGAGCCCCAGGGTGGTACTGGCCGTGGTGGTCTGCTCGAACGGGGCGGTGGACAAGCGGACCCTCGAGATGGACCTGGAGGTGGACGATGCCGTGGTCGGCGCCGCCGGCGCCCACCTGGCCGGACAGTTGAACGGGATCGTGCTCGGGATGCCTGTCGCCCTGGCGCCCACTGGGGACGCCGACGTCGACCGGCTGGCCGGGGCCGCGTTGGCGGCCCTGGTGGAGCCGTTCGGGCCCGGCCCCGACGAACAGGTCTTCGTCGGGGGGGCGGCGAGGATGGCGTCGGCGTTCGACACCATCGGCACCGTCCGCCAGGTCCTGAGCATCCTGGAGCAGCAGGTCGTCCTCGTCACCCTGCTACGCGACGTGCTCAACGGCGGCCTGTCGGTGGCCATCGGGACCGAGCACGGCGTAGAGCTCCTGGCCGACTGCTCGGTGGTGGTCGCCCCCTACGAGGTCGAGGGCGAGCAGGTCGGCGCCATCGGTGTCCTCGGGCCCACCCGGATGCACTACGATCAGGCCCTGGCCGCGGTGGCGGTGGTGTCCCGCCGGCTCGGCCGGGCCCTGAGCGAGGGTGCCTGATGGGCCAGTCGCGGCCGGGCCGAGGCGGGATGGCGCCGGCTCGGGTGCGGGTAGTGTCGCGTCATCGTGGCTGAGGACTACTACAAGCTCCTCGGTGTCAGCCGCGGCGCCAACGAGGACGAGATCAAGCGGGCCTACCGCCGCCTGGCCCGCCAGCTGCACCCCGACGCCAACCCTGACGCCGTCTCCGACGAGCGCTTCAAGCTGGTCAACCGGGCGTACGAGACCCTGAAGGACCCGGAGCGCCGGCGCCAGTACGACATGTTCGGCGACTCCCCCCGGGGCAGCGGCGGCGGCGACCCCTTCGTCCAGGCCGGGGGGCTCGGGGACCTCTTCGACGCGTTCTTCGGCGGCAACCCGTTCGGCGGGGCCGGGCCGGGAGGCGGCGGTCGGTCCGGGAGGGCGGGGCCGCGGCGAGGCGAGGACGCCGAAGCGTCGATCGATCTCGACTTCGCCGAGGCCGTCTTCGGGACAGAGCGGTCCATCGAGGTGCGCCTGCCCTCCACCTGTGAGACCTGTGCCGGCTCGGGGGCACGGCCGGGGACGGCGCCGGTCACCTGCGCCACCTGTGGCGGGGCGGGCGAGATCAGGCGGGTGCGCCAGTCCATACTCGGCCAGATGGTCACCGCCAGCCCCTGCCCCCGCTGCGGGGGCAGGGGCGAGGAGATCCCGTCGCCGTGCCCGGACTGCCGGGGGGAGGGTCGGCGCAGCGTCGGAGGGTCGTTCCTGGTCGAGGTGCCCGCTGGGGTAGACCAGGGCCAGACGCTGCGGCTGCCCGGTCGGGGGGCTGCCGGGCCGCGGGGCGGCCCGGCGGGGGACCTGTTCGTGCACCTGCGGGTTCGGCCCCACCCGACTGTCCAGCGCGAGGGCGACGAGCTACGGGCCACCCTGCACGTGGCGATGACCCAGGCCACCCTTGGCTGGCATGTCAACTTCGACACCCTCGACGGCCCCGAGGAGATCGTGGTCCCGCCGGGGACACCAAGCGGGCGCCAGATGCGCCTTCGCAGCCGCGGCGTGCCCCACCTGCAGAGCCGGGGCCGTGGTGACCTGGTGGTGACGATCGTGGTGGACACCCCCGGGGACCTGACCAAGGCTCAGGAGGACCTCATGCGCCAGCTGGCCGCCGAGCGGGGCGAGGAGGTGGCCGGACCGGAGTCTGGTCTCATGGCCAAGATCCGGGGAGCGTTCAAGTAGCGGGTCGGGGAGGCGGGCAGGCCGGGTGTCGGACTTGACGGCGGCTGCCCACGTGTTCGTGACGGACCTCGACCGGCCCTCGATCGGCGAGGCGGACCGCCGGCACCTGAGCCGGGTGCTGCGGCTGCGCCCGGGGGAGGCAGTGAGCCTAGCCGACGGCTCTGGAGGATGGCGTCTGGCCCGTTGGGATGGTCGAGGGGAGCTGGCACCGGCCGGTGACGTCGAACGGCGGCCGCGTCCCGACCCGATGATCACGATCGCCTTCGCCGTCGTCAAGGGCGACCGTAGCGAGTGGGCCGTCCAGAAGTTGACCGAGCTCGGGGTGGACCGCATCGTCCCCATGGTCAGCGAGCGGGTGGTGGTCCGCTGGGACGGGACCCGTGCCGCCCAGGCGTTGGCCCGCTGGCGGACGGTGGCCCGGGCCGCGGCCATGCAGGCGCGCCTGGCGTGGCTGCCGGACGTGACCGAGGTGACGAGCTGGGCCGACGTGGCCGCCACGGGCGGGGGCCTGGGCGATGGAGGTGGGGGCGCCGTGGTGGCCGTGCCGGGCGGGGGCCCGCTTCGCCTGGACCGACCCACTGTGCTGATCGGGCCCGAGGGGGGCTGGGCGCCCCACGAACGAGACTGCGGTCTGCCGACCGCCGGCCTCGGGCCCACGGTGCTACGGGCGGAGACGGCGGCGGTGGCCGCCGCGGTACTGCTCGTCGCACTGCGCTCTGGAGTGGTCTCACCAACACCAAGAGTGCCCGATGGCGCCGACGCTCCGCCAAGAGTGGTCAGAAACTGCCACTGAGCGTGACATCGCGTCGCGACCTGGGCTAGTGTGCGCTGACCAACACGAGGGGGCTCCTGTGAACGACGAGATGACCACCACCTATGCCGCACGTGTCGGGGCACGCCTGCGCAATGTGCGAAAGCAGCAACGGGCGTCGTTGCAAGCGGTCGAGGCGGCGTCCAATCAGGAGTTCAAGGCCTCTGTCCTCGGTGCCTACGAAAGAGGCGAGCGGGCCATCTCCGTACCTCGCCTGCAGCGCCTGGCCCGATACTACAACGTGCCGGTCGACCAGCTGTTGCCGAGAGACACCGGGCCCGAGCCGAGGTGGTCGGCCCGGCGCGCCGACGACGGCTGGACCGGCGACGATGTCTGGCCCGACCCCGACGCCGGCAAGCTGGTGATCGACCTGACCCGCCTCGAGCGGACGGACGTGCCCGAGCGCGACCTGCTCAACCGGTACCTGGCGATGATCCAGGTCCAGCGCCAGGACTTCAACGGCCGGATGCTCACCATCCGGGAGGAGGACCTGCGGCCCATCGCCTGCCTGTTCGACACCGAGCCGGCGCTGCTGCGCCGTCACCTGGCCGACCTGGGCCTGCGCCACTGAGCGCAGCAGCGGGGCTGGCGGAGAGAGGGCAGTGGCGGACCGGCAGGGCTCGGTCTCGGTGAGACCGGAGAGCAGGAGTGGCGAGGAGCTCGGGGTCTACGTCCACGTCCCGTTTTGCACGCGGCGCTGCGACTATTGCGCCTTTGCCACCTGGACGGACCGCCACCACCTCATGGCCGCCTATGCGGCCGCCTGCGCGACCGAGGTGCACCGGGCGGGGCTACCGCCGGCGACGTCGGTGTTCTTCGGTGGAGGGACGCCATCTTTGATGCCTGCCGGGCTGCTCGCCAGCGTTCTCGACTCCCTGGAGCTGGCGCCCGGCGCCGAGGTGACCGTGGAGTGCAATCCCGACGACGTGACCGGGGTCGGGCTGGCCCGCTACCGGGAAGCAGGGGTGACCCGGATATCGGTCGGCGTCCAGTCGATGCAGCCCGAGGTCCTGGCTCGCCTGGGGCGCCACCACGACCCAGGCGCGGTGGTCCAGGCGGTGGAGGCGGTGGGTGACGCCGGCTTCGGCGGCAGCTTCAGCGTCGACCTGATCTTCGGTGCGGCGGGCGAGTCGGTCGGGGGATGGGAGCAGACCCTCACCGCGGTGCTGGCCCTGGAGCCGACCCCGACCCATGTCAGCGCCTATGCCCTCACCGTCGAGGCCGGCACACCCCTCGCCGCCGAGCCGGCCCGCCACCCCGACGGCGACGACCAGGCGGACAAGTACGTTCTGGCCGACCGGGTCCTCGGCAGCGCCGGTCTGTCGTGGTACGAGATCTCCAGCTGGGCCAAACCCGGCTCGGAGTGCCGGCACAACCAGCTCTACTGGACGCAGGGCAGCTACCGTGGCATCGGCTGCGCCGCCCACTCCCACGGCCCGATGGCCGGCGGTCGGTGGCGGCGTTGGTGGAACCTGCGGACTCCCGAGCGCTACCTGCGGGCAATCGACCAGGGGGGCTCGGTGACCGCGGGCCAGGAGGTGCTCGGGGAGCAGGAGCACCGGCTGGAGGGCCTGCAGCTGGCCCTGCGCACCCCCCAGGGGGTCGACGTGTCCTGCCTGGCCCCCGACCCGGACCTGGATGGGCTGGTCGAGGTCAGCGGCGGTCGGGCGGTCCTCACCCTGCGAGGGAGGCTCCTGGCCAACGAGGTTGCCCTCAG
>JBOGGP010000095.1:0-8949 GCA_050744105.1 Acidimicrobiales bacterium | reverse complement strand
TCGTCGAGGCCCACATCAGCACCGGTGCCGCCGCTGCGGCGGGAACCAGCCAGGACACGCTCCCGGCGAGCGGACGGGGAGAGGAGAGGTCCATGGGCTCGCCCACGTGCTCCTCGGAGAACCGTCAAGACGGCGCCGGCCCATCCGGGCCGGATAGGACCGTCACCGCCACCCGGCAACAGGTGGCTCCGAAGCCGGTGCTCGTCGAAAGTGACAGATGAGACAGATTTCGGAACGGAAGGAGCAACGCGGCGGCCAGGTGAAGGGCGTCGAGACTACGCAGCTCGTCTTCGAGGGCAAGGCGGGCTGCCTGCTCGACGAGCTCCTGGGCTGGAGCATCCGCGCTCGACCAGCGCCGATTGGCTACCGTCGTGGGGTGGACGGAGGATGGCCCGTGACGGGCGTGCCGGCGGCTCCCGCGCTCGGCCCTGATGCCGAGGATCTTGCCGTCCTGCTCCGCCCCGGCGGCGGTGGCCCCACGCCGCTGCTCGCCACGCTGCTCGAGTTGCGAGGCCTCGGCGGCGAGCCTTCGCCGGTGCGCCATGCCGCCGATCGCCTGTTGCGGCGCCAGGCCCCGTGGGCGCTGGACATGGGTGCAGCGCTGTCGCAGCTACTGGAGGTCGCCGGCGACGAGAGGGCCCGCAGGTTGTTCGTAGCCTGGTCGTCGTGGCGGGAGCACGCCTCGCTGCACCAACTCGCCACCAGTGTGGGGGTGTCCGACCAGCGGGCCGGCCAGATCGTCCACCGGGCCGGCGTAAAGGTCCGCGCCGTCCTCGACTCGTCGGAGGGGCTGGTGGCCCAGGCCGTGGCCCACCTAAGGCGGTCGCTGCCCTCGGTGATCACCGAGGCCCAGGCCGATGCCGCCCTCGCCGGGGTGGGTGAGCCCGACGCCGGCGGGGACGTCGCCGTCCTCCTGTGGCTGGCCGGGCCTTACCGGCGGGTCCCGGCCCGTCCCGGTTGGCTGGCGGTCGAGGCCCGGACGGTCGTCCGGCGCACCTCGGCGGCCCTGGGGGCGGACGGAGGAGTCAGCAGGCTGGCCGACGTCGAGGCCGCGCTCGGGTTCGCGCCGCCGCTCCCGTGGCTGGCCGCCTGCGGGGCCGCCGTGGTCCACGACCTGGCGGTGTTGGTGTCCGGGTCGGTGCCCGGTGTGGTAGAGCGGCTCCTCGATGCCCACGGTCGGGCGCTGCCGGCCGGGGAGATCGCCGCCGCCATGGCCGGCGGGGGCCGGCTGGTGACCGAGCCGGCCCTCGAGACCGCCCTGGGCGGGGGGCGCTTTGCCCGCCATCCCGGTGGTGGCGTGGGACTGACCGCCTGGGACGACCCCCGGCCCACCCCCGCCGCGCCGCGCCGCCGCCGGCCGGCCACGGCCCAGGTCCCCAAGGCCCCGGCCCCCAAGGCTCAGGCCGGCAGGGGCAAGGCCGGCCCAGCCCAGGCGGGCAGGGGCAAAGCCGGGCCAGCCCAGGCGGGCAAGGGCAAAGCCCGGCCAGCCCAGGCGATCGCGACCGAGGCGGCCCGGGCGGCCGCACCGATCGCCCCGAGGGCGTCTATGGACGGCAAGGGCAAGGCCGGCCCAGCCCAGGCCGGCAAAGGCAAGGCCGGCCCAGCCCAGGCGGCTAAGGGCAAGGCCGGCCCAGTCCAGGCCGGCAAGGGCAAGGCCGGCCCAGCCCAGGCGGGCAAAGGCAAAGCCGGCCCAGTCCGGGCGGGCTCAGCCCAGGGCCGGAGCCCTTCGGCGGGCGAGGGCGGGCTGTTGTGGCTGTGGGCCCGGGTCGACGCCGGCGCCCTGCGGGGGGAGGAGGCCGCCATCCCCGACGTCCTGGCCCGAGCGCTGGGCGTGCCGGCGCTGGGTCTCCGGACGTTTTCCAGCCGGTACGGTCCGATCGTGGTGGGCAATGACGGGGCCCGCACTCTTCGGGGGTCGGTGCGAGCGGTGGCCCTGGCCTCGGGTGCCCGCGACGGCGACACGCTGATGCTCGGCTTTTCGACCCATGGCAACGCCGTCGCCGTCGAGGTCCACCGCGGCGGCGCCGACCCATCGGTCGCGGCTCCCGACAGTGCCCGACAGTGCCCGGCCCCGCCACACCTACCTCGCCACCGACAGGCACCAATGACCGAGAGGCGCGTATGACCAGCGAGACGACCACCGAGATGAACAGCGATCCCGGCACCCTGGAGGGCGCCCTGCAGGGCCTTGAAGGCGAGGCGGACGCGGCCATCAGGTCGCTCGGCGCCGCCCTCAAGGCAGCCAAGCGGGCCAAGGCGGCGGCCGCCCTGGGCCAGATGCGCGAGCTGCAGGCGGCCCTGGAGAGCGCGGCGCGCCTGGCCGCACAGGCGGCCGGGGCGGTCGCCGACCTGCGCTCGGGGTGGCGGTTTGACGTGGCCGGGTGGTTCGCCTCGGGCGACTACACCAAGGAGCTGCTGGCCTCGGCGGCCGAGGCCGGCGTTCAGGCCTTCGAGTCCGACGAGCGGATCCTGTGCTACCCGGCCGTGGTCCAGGTATCGCCGGCCGACACCAGCGTCCTGGTCGACAAGAGGAAGGACCGCCGGACGCGCCCCTCGGTGCTGGTGGGCCACCTGGGGGCCCTCCAGCAGCGCCCGCCCAAGTTCAGGCCCGAGCCCTTCATCGCCACCCTGGCCGCGGCCTACGACCTGGTGGTGGGAGCCAGCGGTGTCCGCCCCGGCGTCGCCGTCAGGCTGGTCGACGTGCACGCCGTGCTGACCCTGCTGCCGGGCGCGGCCCGGGAGTACACCCGCCAGGAGTTCACCCGGGACCTGTACCTCCTCGACCTGAGCGGCATTGTCGACGCCAAGGGGCGGCGCATGAGCCTGCCGGCCAGTGCCATGACCCGCTCGGGCGGCGTGCTCACGACGGTGGCCCGATCGGGCCAGACCAAGCTGTACGCCGGGATCGCCTTCAACCAGCCGGCCCCCAGCGAGGCGGCCCCCAGCCAGCGGGCTCCCGAACTGTGATCGACGTGGGGGAGTACGTCGGCTTCGTCGAGCGCGAGTACCTCCACGGCTACGTGGAGCAGGGCGGGGCGGCCGTTAAGTTTGTCGTCGGCACCGACGACGGGGTGGCGGAAACCTTCGCCGCCCAGTTGAGTACGGCGGCGGCCGGCGCCGGCTACACGGTGGCGCGCGTCGATGCTGCCGAGACGCGGGTACACCTTCTCGAGGAGGTCTTCTACCAGGTGGCCCGCCAGGTCGACTGGGACGGGCTGGCCGAGGTGGCGGCTCGGGCCGCCATCGACGCCGCCGGCTACCCGGCGGCCGGCAGCGGTCTGTCCCTGGACCAGCTGGCCACCCACCACCGGGTCGAGGCCCGGGAGCTGCGCCGCGACATCGACCGGGAGCTGCAGCTGCGGGTACACCGCGACTACGCCATGGTGGCCGAGTTCCGCACGGCCATGCTGCGCCTGTGCCAGGCCCAGCTGCGCACCGGCCAGGTGGCCGAGGCCGAGCACGCGGCCGTGCTTGACTGGCTCCGGGGCGACCTGCGCCAGATATCCGCCCTCAAGTCGGCTCTCATCTTCCGCCGTATCGGGCGGCACAACGCCAGGCCGATGCTGTTCTCCCTGGCCCACTGGCTGGCCGTCAACGGTCGGGCCGGGCTTGCCCTGGTACTCGACATCCGCCGGCTGGGCTACGCCCGCCGGCCCAGCCCCGGCGAACGCCACGGCCACTACTACACCAAGGCATCCCTGCTCGACGCCTACGAGGTGCTGAGGCAGATGGTCGACAACACCGACGAGCTGGCCAACTGCATCGTGGTGGTCCTGGCCTCGCCGGCCTTTGTCACCGATACCGTGCGTGGCCTCGACGCCTACCAGGCCCTCAAGCTGCGCATCTTCGACGAGGTGCGCGACCGGCACCGGGACAACCCGTTTTCCTCGCTGCTCCGCCTGGGGGCGGCGTGACCCCCACCCCTGGGACCTCGACCTCTGGGACCTCGACCTCTGGGTCCCCGGCCGCGGCCACCGAGGCGTCCGTCCAGCGCCGGCGGGCCCTGGAGGCCTTGAGGGCGGGGGTGCCCAACCGGGATGCCGTCATGGTGCTCGGGTCGATGCAGCAGGGCGTCGAGGACCGCTTCGTCCAGCTCCTGGGGGCCATCGGCGCCCTGCCCGACGGGCCGGCGCCGGGGGGCATGCTGATCGGCGGGGGGTTTGGCACGGGCAAGAGCCACGTGCTCGAGCACGTGGCCCACGTCGCCCTGTCGGAGGGCTTCGTGGTGTCCCGGGTGGTCATCTCCAAGGAGACGCCTCTGCACGACCCGGTCAAGGTGTACCGGGCGGCCATCGAGGCGGCCAAGGTGCCCGGACGGCCGGGATCGGCCATCGACGAGATCGCCGCCGGCCTCGACGTGGAGTCGCCCGCCTACGCCGAGCTGTACCGCTGGGCCCACCAGGAGGGGGCGCCCCTCGACAGCCGGTTCGCGGCGACGCTGTTCCTCCACGAGTACGCCCGGGGCGACGAGGAGTTCGCCGACCGGATAGTGCAATTTTGGGCAGGTGACCCCCTGCCCGTGGCCGACCTGCGCCGGAGGCTCAAGGAGGCTGGCGCGGCCGCGACCTACCGCCTCGGCAAGGTCAAGGCCAGGGACCTGTCGGTGCAGCGCTTCCGCTTCCTGTCCCGGCTGGTCCAGGCCGCGGGCCAGCGGGGCTGGGTGGTCCTCCTTGACGAGGTCGAGCTCATCGGGCGCTACTCCGCCCTCCAGCGGGCCAAGTCGTACGCCGAGCTGGCCCGCTGGGTGCGCGGCGACCGCGACGACCCGGCTGCCCCCCTCGGCGCCGTCCTGACCACCGTCGACGACTTCGAGTCCCAGGTGCTGGTGGGCAAAAATGACGTGGACCTCCTTCCCAAGCGCCTGCGGGCCAAGGGGACAGACGACGCCGAGCTGCTGGCCGGTCTGGCCGAGGCGGGTATGCGCATCATCGAGCGGGAGCAGGTCCAGCTCCATCCCCCGGGTCGCGACGAGCTGGACCGGACCTATGCCCAGCTTCGCCGCATCCACGCCGAGGCCTACCTCTGGGACCCCCCCGAGGTCGCCGGCATCGAGCGGCTCCCCTCCAACCGGATGCGCCAGTACGTGCGGGCGTGGATCAACGAATGGGACCTGCGGCGCCTGGATCCGCAGTACCAGCCGGAGATGACCTCGGCGTCACTGGTCGTCGACCTGAGCGAGGATGCCGACCCCGACCCCGGCCCCGCGGACGAGGACGGTTAGGTTAGGGGCCCGCACCCCGTAGCCGCCACACAACACCGGGATCGACACCCAGCTGGCGGTTAGTTGCACAAGATCTCGGCCGCGAGCCCGGCGTTGCCGCCGCCTGCTCGATGGAGTCTCGGAGCATGGCACGCGACCAGCCGTGGCCGCCAGGTCCGCGAGGCTATCGCCGAGCCCGGCGCCGGCGCGCCTTGTACAGTATCCGCGCTGCAATGTGGCCCATTGGCTACCGTCGTGGGGTGCGCGCCGACGATGTCGCCGCCGCCTTGGAGTCGGCCCCCGGGGTAACCGCGGCCGAGCTGGCGGTCCGGTTGGGGGCCGAGTCGGAAGGGCAGGTCTCCTTTCTCCTATACGCCGATCACCGCAGGTTCCGATGTGAAATGGGCCCCCCGCCGCGCTGGTCATTGGTCCTGCCATCGGGCGGGGCGCGGCGCACCGGCGCCGGCCCGCCGGCGGCTCCCGCTGGTCAATTGCCGCTCGGCCAGGACATGGTGGGTCAGGGCCGCCTCGGCCTCTATGCGTGGCAGGCCGACGCCCTGGCGGCGTGGGCCCGGGCCGGCCGGCGGGGCGTGGTCGAAGCCGTCACCGGCACCGGCAAGACCATGGTCGGCGTGGCCGCCGCCCTCGGTGAGCTGGCCCGCCGGGGCCAGGTCCTGGTCCTGGTCCCCACCGTCGAGCTGGCCCACCAGTGGGTGGCCACCCTCGGGCCACGGCTCGGGCCGGGGCACCGGGTGGGCCGCCTGGGGGCGGGGAGCACTGACAGCCTGGCCTCCCACGACGTGCTGGTGGCCGTGGTCAACAGCGCCCGCGCCGTCGACGTGCGCCCCATCCGCCAGGGCGGGCTGCTGGTGGCCGACGAGTGCCACCGCTACGGCAGCGCGGTCAACCGCCTGGGCCTCGACGGCCGCTTCGGGCACCGCCTGGGGCTGAGCGCCACCTACGCCCGGGGTGACGGCGGCAACGAGGCCTGGCTGGACCCCTACTTCGGGGGGACCTGCTTCCGGCTGGGCTATGCCCGGGCGCTGGCCGACGAGGTGACCGCCCACTTCAGCGTTGCCCTGGTCGGGGTGAGGTTCTCCCCCGAGGAATGGGAGTGTTACGACGAGCTGTCCAAGGTGATGGCTCAGACAAGGGCTCGCCTGGTCGATCAGTACGGCCTGCCCGACGAGCCATTCGAGGCGTTCCTGGCCGCCCTCGGCGTCCTGGCCGACGGCGACGGAGAGGGGGCGGTCCTGGCCCGGCGCTACCGCCAGGCCATGCTCGAACGCCGGGCCCTGCTGGCTGACACCCCGGCCAAGGACGAGGCCCTGGTAGCTCTGGCGCCGGCGGTGGCCGAGGCCGACCGCACCATCGTCTTCACCCAGACCATCCCCGCCGCCGAGCGGGCGTCGGCGGCGCTGGGGGGCCGGGGCCTTCGCGCCGGGGCGGTGCACTCGGCCCTGGCCGGTGCCGACCGCCGCCGGTTGCTCGGGCGCTTCGCCGCCGGCGGCCTCGACGTCCTCGTCGCCCCCCGGGTGCTCGACGAGGGGGTGGACGTCCCCGCCGCTGACCTGGCCGTGATCGCCGGCGCCAGCCGCAGCCGGCGCCAGATGATCCAGCGGATGGGGCGCGTCCTGCGGCGCAAGGCCGACGGCCGGCGGGCCCGCTTCGCCATCCTCTTCGTCGAGGGCACCGTCGAGGATCCGGCCCACGGCGCCCACGAGGCCTTCCTCGACGAGATCGTCGGCGTGGCCGACGACGTCTCTTGCTTCAGGGCCGGCGCCGTCACCGCCGATCCCGATGGCCCCCGCCGGGCCCTGCGCCCGTCGTGGCCGGCCGCCGGCACCGTCTCACCGCGAATGGCGGGCTCGGCCACTGCCACATGAGGGCCAACTGGTCCGGTGCCGACAGCAGGACCAGGGTGGTCGATCTGGCGTGCCATCCAGCAACGACATCGGGGTATGCCACCGCGAACTCAAGTGCCGCATGCACAGGCTGGCAAGCTTGCTGGCCGGGCGCCAGGGTCGGCCCGGGTGACGACGTAGAGCGGGTGACGACGTAGAGGGGGTGCGGGCCCTACCGGTGCGGCATGGGGCCAGACGCTAGACACGAGCCGGCCGCCGGGACCGAACGGCGAGATCAGCTCGGGCAGGTCTGGGGGGTCTGGCCGGGCACCCGCCCGGGGGGGATGTACTGGCCCTTGTAGTACGACGACGACGACGGGTCGATCTGGCTGTCGGGGGTGGTGCCCAGGGTGGGGGGAGCGGGGGTGGTGGGCGGGGCGGTCGTCGACGCCGACGCTGACGCCGTCCCCTTGACCCCGCCGTAGGACCTGCCGGTGACCAGCTTGAGGTTGTAGGGCGTCGGGGTCAGGGAGGAGTCCTCGGTGAGCGTGGCCCCTCCCACCACCACGCTCTGGAGCTGGGCGGCGGCGGCCGAGGAGTCCGGGGCGTAGTCGATGACGGTGGTGGCCACCGGGGACGCCGAGCCGGAGGCCACCTTGGTCGAGTAACCGAGGCCGGCCAGGGCGCTAGAGGCGCCGCCGGCCTGGCCGGCGACCCCGGTGCCGTTGACCACCTCGATGCTGATCGACGAGGGCGCGATGGCCGTCGTGGGGGGGGCGGCCGGGGTGGTGGGAGAGGGAGCGGGGGCCGCCGGGGGCAGCGGGGCCACGTTCAGCCACTGGTCGATCATCGCCTGGCCGGCGGAGAGGTCAGGGGCCACCTCACCCGAATCGGGGATGTTGGTCGTCGGGTAGGTGTAGGACGGGATCCCGGCGAGCGGGGCGGAGTGGAAGTCCTCGGCCAGCGACAGGATCAACGAGTTGGAGAAGTCGGTGTCGAGGGTGATGTTCTTGGTCAGGCCGGTGACGAGGTTGTTGAGGGCGATCGGGTTGGTGGGGGCCACCTGCTCGGCCTTCTTGACGGCGGCCTTGGTGAAGGCCTGCTGGCGCTCGATGCGGGCCAGGTCGCTCTCGGGGGAGATCTGGTAGTGCCACGAGCCGTCGAGGAAGTACTCGTAGTCCCTCGACCGGGTGAACGCCAGCGCCTGGTCGCCGGTGAGGAGCTGGCAGCCGGGCTGCTGGCCGAGGTCGGAGAAGGTGTCCTTGGCCCCGGTCGGGAACCACTGGTAGACGCCGCCGATGGCGTTGGCGATCGACTCGAAGGTGTCGAAGTTGAACGACGCCACGTGGTTGACCTGGATGCCGAAGTCCTGGCTGAGGACCTGGATCAGAAGGTTGGGGTTGCCGGTGTCGAACGCCGTGTTGATGCGGGTGTTGCCGTAGCCGGGGACGGCGACGACGGTGTCGCGAGGCACCGACAGCAGGGCCAGGGAGCGGGTCCTGGGCACCACCCGGACCAGCAGGATGCTGTCGGAGCGCTGCCCGGGCGACGCGTTCGCACCCCCGAACTGGCTGCCGTTGGCCAGGTTGCGGGTGTCGCTGCCGATCAGCAGAAGGGTGAAGGGGGGCACGGAGGACCCGTCGGACTGGCTCTGGGAGCTGTTGCCGGCGGTGGCGAGGCCGGCGACCGAGATGTGCTTGATCTGGCCCAGCCGCCACTGGACGTAGCCGTAGGCGGAGGCCGCGCCGACCAGGACGAGGGCCACGATCACGTTGGCCCCGACCAGGATCCGCCGGGGCCAGCGCCGCAGCGGCCGGCGCCGGGCCGAGTGGGCCTTGGCCCGGCCCGGGGCGACGGGCCCGGGGGCGACGGGGCCGGGGCCGACGGGCCCGGGGGCGACGGGGC
>JBOGGP010000094.1:0-8965 GCA_050744105.1 Acidimicrobiales bacterium | reverse complement strand
AGTGGGATTTACATATACTTGTTTTGCATTTACTTGACCGGCAGAGAACCGGCAAAAAATTGTGGACTACACGTCGTCCTGACCACCAGGACTGTGGTAAAGATTGAGCCAAGTTAGATGTGGGCATACTGCCCCCAGGGGAGGAACCAAGATGAAGCTTCGCAGGTGGACCATCGGTGCTGCTGCTGCCGGGGTGGGGATCCTCCTCTCGGCGTCGGCGGCGTGGGCGTGCCTGTCACTGGCCGGCCTGACCACCAACCAGGCGACAGTCCAGCCGGGGGGGACCCTGAGCGTGAACGGTATCGAGTTCGGGTCCAACCCGGTGAACATCCACCTCGACACCATCAGCGGTCCGGTGCTGGCCACGGTGACGCCTAATTCCAACAGCGGCAACTTCACCCAGTCCGTGACCCTGCCCGCCGGCGTCTCCAGTGGGCAGCACGTCCTGGTGGCCACCGAGGACGCCGCCACCGCCAACGGCAAAAACAACGGTTCGAGCACCGGCGTGCCGGCCCGGGCCGTCATCCAGGTGGGCAACTCGTCCGCCACCAGCCCCGCTCCGGCCCGGCCGGCGTCACTGGCGTCCAGCTCGGGTACCGGTGTCGGCACCCTGGTGGTGATTGCCCTGGCCGTGGCCGCCGCCGGGCTGTTCCTGGCCGGTTCTATGTCGCTGGTCGCCTCCCGGCGCCGGCGGGGTCAGGCCGAGACGGTCAAGGCCTCCTAGCCAGCCACCTCCCAGAGTTGGCCCGGCCTGGGGTGGGTATCGGTAGCCACCGCCGTCCCGGGCAGCAGGGTGGCAGGCAAACAGCAGGCTCGAAGGGTGCCCGGACCTGGGCGCAGCAGTCGATCTGCCCAGGTCCGGGCTCCTTCGTGTGTCTATCCAAGTAGGCAGTCCAAGTAGCCAGTCCATGTAGTCAGTCGAGCCGCCGGGTCCCCGGGGCTCCCACAGGGGGGAAACACTCAGATGAACTTCCGCAGATGGCGAGGATGGGCGGTCGCCGCCTCCGTGGCCGGGATCGCCCTGGCCGGCCCCGGGATCGCCGGGGCCCAGTCGGCCACGCCGGCGGCTCCGGCCAACCCGCCGGCGGCCAGCTTCCAGGCCCAGGGGGCCAAGATCAGCCGGCTGACCAAGGCCATCCAGCTGACCAAGGACGAGCCCGTGTCCACCAGGGCCTTTTCGGGACCGGTCATGCTGGCCGACCCGGCCAACCCTCGCATCATCGTGGCGGCCACCGCCGAGCTGCGCACCCGGGTGTGCTACCTGGCCCGCTCCACCGACGCAGGGACGACCTGGCACATCCTCTCCGCCCTGCCCGCGCCGGGGTCCTACCCCTTCTGCACCCACACCAGCGGCGGCATCACCCAGTCGCCCATCGCCTGGGGCCGCAACAGCACCCTGTACTACGCCCTGGCAGGGTACAACAACGCCGACGGCGGTGACACCAGCCGGGCCAATGCCAGCGTGCTGCTGGCCCGCTCCACCGACCTGGGCACCAGCTGGTCGACCTCGATCGCCGACAACACCCGGGGCCTCACCGGCCAGCAGATCACCCACGACGCCCCGGTGGCGTCGGTGGCGGTGGACACGTCGGGACCGAAGGACGTCGTCTACGTGGGCTGGCGCCAGGGCCATCCCTTCCTCACCGGAGCGGCCTCGACCAGCGGGTCGGCGGTGGCCGTGTCCACCGACGGGGGCGTCACCTTCGCCAAGGCGGTCGACCTCAACACCTTCTCCCACGTGACCCTCGACGTCAAGGGCACCAGCTACCCCCTGGTGCTGAGCTCGCCCTTCCTGGCCGCCGGCAACGGCGTGGTCGTGGCCATATCGGGCGCCGGCACCCCCACGGGGACCTCGATCCCCGGCCCCAGCCAGCCCATGCCGGTGCTGGCCGCCCGCTCCACCGACCAGGGCAGGACGTGGACGGTGTCGGCCATCACCCAGCCCACCGATGCCACCCGGGCCCCGGCCATCGCCTGGAGCCCCAAGGGAGGGGCGCGGGGCACCTTCCTGCTCGCCTACCAGGCGGCTCCCAACCAGCAGGCGGGGGAGAGCAGCATACTCTTCACCCGCTCCACCGACGGGGCCCAGACGTGGAGCCCGGTGGTGTCCATCGACGACCCCACGGTGTCCCTGGACACCACCTTCCTCCCGGCCATCGACGTGGCCCCCAACGGGCGGGTCGACGTGATCTGGTACGACTTCCGGCTCCAGCACGGCTTCTCGCCTGACGTGTACTACACCTACTCCACCGACGACGGGGTGTCGTGGGCGCCCAACGTGCGGGTCACCGACCAGTCCATCGACTACACCCTCGGGGTGAGCGCCAACTCGGACCTGCGCCAGCCGCCGGGGGTGGCCTCGGCCAACCAGTACGCCGCCTTCGGCTGGGCCGACACCCGCCTGGGCAACCCGACGACCGAGACCCAGGACGTGTTCGCCGACGTCGCCCAGTTCTCCGCCCTGCCCTCCAACAGCTCCGACGTCGCCCCGATCCTGGCCGCCGTCTTCGGTGGCATCGCCGCCGCCGGCCTGATCCTGGTCCTGGTCCTGCTCGGCCGGCGGAGAAAGGAAGGCCCCACGCCGCCCAAGGTGGGGGAGCCGGCGCCCGTCTCCGCCGGATAGCGCCCTGGCAGGGAGCCTTGGCGTGCTGGTCAGGCTGACCCACCCCGGTCAGGCCGGCGGGTCTCCGGACCGACGAGCACGCCGAGGCTCTCGGAGGGCCACCCGGTAAGAGGGCCAGCCGCTAGGATCCGTCCATGGCGACCAGATCGAGACCGGCCCGATCGAGACCAGCGGGGCCGGGCCGGGCAGGGCGGGCCCAGGCGGCCAAGGCAGGGCCGGCCCAGGCGGCCAAGGCACGGCCGGCGGAGGCAGGGCCGGCGCCCGAGGTCCGGTCGCCGGCGGCCCTCCTGGCGGCCGGGCTCGTGGTCGGTCTCTACGCCATGGCCCCGGGCTTCTACCTCGACGGTCTCAAGGTCAGGCGTGGGGCGGAGATCGTCGACCACGTGGTGCCGGGCGTGGTCGTCCTGGCCATGGTGTGCGTGGCCATATTCTGGGGGCAGAGGTCCCTACCGGTCATGATCGGCACCGGCATGGTGGTGCTCCTGGCCGGGCTGTGGATGGTCGCCACCCATCTGGGCCTGTTCCGCCAGGGCCTACGCAACCAGGCCCCGTGGGGGGCGGTGGCCTACCACTGCTCCACCGCCGCCGCCGTGTTCGTCCTGGGCGCGGTGTGGGTGTGGCGCTACCGGGAGGCCCTGGCCGACTGAGGCTCCCCGATGCCGGGGACCGGGATGCGCTCGGTCCCGGCGTGGATGGTCCCGCCGTGGGTCAAGGCGTTGGACGACCCTCGAAGACGGCCGCCAGGTCGCCGCGCGTCGAGGGGTCGGCCAGGACGAGGATGTCGTCGCCGGCTCGAAGCTCGGTGCCGGCGCGCACGGGCACGAGCTGGCCGCCCCGCACGACGAGGCTGATCCAAGCCTCGTCGGGAAGCCCGGCGAGGTCTTCGATGGTGCGGCCGTCGGCGGGCGACCCGGGCCTGATGGTGAGGCGGTGCGCAGCGTCGGGCTCGTCGCGGAGCCGGACCCCGAGGGCCCAGGGCTCAAGCTCGACCGCATGCATAGGAAGCCGGAGCCGGCGGGCGACGGTCGGCACCAGGCTGCCCTGGACGACCACGGAGAACACGACGACGACCACGACGATGCCGTAGAGCCGTTCGGCATGGGGGACGCGGGCGGTGACCACCAGGCTGCCCAGCAGGATGGGCACGGCGCCCTTGAGGCCGGCGAAGAGCACGAAGTTGCGCTGGTTGGTCTCCAGCCGGGCCGGTATCAGGCACAGCCCCACCAGGACCGGCCGGATCACGAAGGCGATCGCCGCCCCGAAGACGAGTCCGGGGACCCACACGTCGGCCCGGGCGATCTCGTCGAGGTTGACGGTGAAGCCGAGGACGACGAAGGCGACTATCTCGGCCAGGCTGGCCAGGGCGGAGTGGAACCGCACGATCTCCCGCTTGTAGGGGGCACGCTCGTCGCCCACCACGATCCCGGCGACGAAGACGGCGAGGAATCCCGACCCCTGTGCCAGGGTGGCGACCCCAAACAACACCAGCGCGCTGGCCAGCGTCCGCAGCGGGTACAGGCCCTCACTCGGCAGCGCCACCGAGCGCATAGACCACACCAGGGCCCGACCGCCGACGACGCCGACGGCGGCGCCCACCGCCATCTGCAGCACGAACTGGCCACCGACGTGACCGAAGGCTCCGGCGCTGAGCCCGCCGGCGGTGACCAGGCTGGCCATCAGGGCGATCCCGACCGGGTCGTTGGCCCCCGACTCGCCCTCGAGGATGGTGCCGCTTCGACCCGAGACCTCGCGCCGGCCGAGCACGGAGAACACCACGGCAGGGTCTGTCGGGGCCACCGCGGTGGCCAGCAGCACGGCGAGGTACCAGGTGAGCCCGAACGCGACATGTACCACCAACGCTCCGGCGGCCACGGTCAGGAACGTGCCCACCACGCCGACCACGGCGATGGGCCCGGCCGCGGAGCGGAACCGGGCCCGGCCGATGTGCATGCCGCCGTCGAAGAGGATCAACAGGAGGGCGACGGTGACCACGCGCCCCACCGTCTGGGCCGGTGGGTGCAGCGCCGGGCTCACCTTGACGGCGATGGCCGCGCCCACCAGGAAGAACGCCGGGGCGGGGACGGCAAGCCGTTCGGTCAGGCGGTTGGACAGCACGGCGACCAGGCCCACGCCGGCGGCTGTCAGGACCAGTAGGGCAAACGGCAGGGTGTCGGGCACGGAGGTACTCCCAGGTCGGGCGCGGCCAAGCTGCTGCCGACCAGACTTCCCGGCGCACCACCGCCGACTCTAGCGGCTGGGCTGGCAGGCTGGTGGGATGGCAGCGTTGTTCCAGCGGATCCTCGATTTCGTCGACGGCCACCAGCGCCGTCACGCCTGGCTGTCGGTGCCCGTGGCCGTGGTGCGCAAGTTCGGAGAGGACCGGGCGGGGGACATGGGCGCGGTGGTGGCCTACTTCGGCTTCCTGTCCCTGTTCCCCCTGCTGCTGGCCTTCGCCGCCATCCTGGGGTTCGTCCTCGCCGGGCACCCCGACCTGCAGCGCCAGGTGCTTCACAATGCCGAGCACTCCTTCCCCGCCCTGTCGGGTTACCTGGACAATGCGGTGTCGGGCAGCCGGCTGGCGCTGGGCCTGGGTCTGGCTGGCGCCCTGTGGGCGGGCACGGGGGTGACCAGGGGCCTGGAGCGGGCCATGAACGCGATCTGGGACATCCCCGTCGCCGACCGGCCCAACCTGTGGCGGTCCCGCCTGCGCGGCCTGGTCATGCTGTGCGTCCTCGGGGCCACCGCCCTCGCCTCCACCGCTCTGGCCGGGCTCCGCACCACCAGCGGGTTGCTGGCCTGGCCCGCCCAGGTGCTGGGCGTGCTCGGCGAGGTCGGTCTCAACTTCGCCCTGTACCTCCTGGCATTCCAGGTGCTCACCAACCGGAGCCTGCGATGGCGGGCCATCGTCCCCGGGGCAGCCCTGGGGGCGGTGGGCTGGACGATCCTCCAGGAGCTCGGGGCCTTCTTCACCCGCTACGAGATCGCCCACGCCTCCCACCTGTACGGGACCCTCGCCGTCGTCGTCGGCCTGCTGGCGTGGATCTACCTGGGGGCCAGGTTCACCTTCTACGCCGCCGAGGTCAACGTGGTCCTCGAGTACCGGCTGTGGCCCCGCAGCCTGACGGGAAGGCGCACCGACGCCGACCACCGGGCCCTGGCCCGGCAGGTCCACGAGACCGAGACGGTATCGGCCCGGTGATGCTGGCGCCGGTCATGATTGAGCCCGTGAAGCTGTTGGAGTGGGCGAGGCAGAGCGGGGTGAGCCGTCAGAGCGCCACCCGCTGGTTCCACGCCGGGGTTCTGCCGGTGCCTGCTCGTAGGCGGGCGACCGGCACGATCCTGGTCGAGCACGCCAGCCACGCGCCGGCCGGTGTGGCCATCTACGCCCGGGTGTCCCCACACCGCCCCGCAGGGGCAACGGACCTCGACCGCCAGGTGGCGCGGCTCACGACGGTGGCCACCGGGCGCGGGATGGCCCCCACCCGGGTGGTGGCCGAGGTCGGCTCGGGGCTCGATGGCCACCGGGCCAAGCTCCTCTCGCTGCTGGGGGACCCCGGCGTCAGCACCATCGTGGTCGAGCACCGGGACCGCCTGGCCCGCTTCGGGGCCGAGTACCTGGAGGCGGCCCTGGCTGCCCAGGGGCGCCGGCTCGTGGTGGTCGAGGAGGCCGAGGTGGCCGGGGCACTGCTCCGCAGGGGCAACGGAGATGGAGGTGCTCACCAGCTTCTGCGCCCGACTCAACGGCCGCCGGTCGGCCAGGCGCAGGGCCCAGGCGGCGGTGGTGGCGGCCGGCACCGAGGCGGCGGCGTAGGTGCTGGTCCACCAGGCGCTCCGCTTCGAGCTGGACCCCAACAACCAGGCTCGCTCGGCGCTGTCGTCCCATGCCGGCGCCCCTCGCTTCGCCTACAGCTGGGGCCTGGCCACCGTGACCGAGACCCTGGCCGCCCGGCGGGCTCTCAGCGCGCTGGCAGGGGCGACGGGTCGGCTTCCCCCGGTTCCACAAGCGCGGCTGGCGCCGGTCCTACCGGATCACCACCGGCGCTGTCGGGGTCCTCGGCGACCGTCACGTGCGCCTGCCCCGTATCGGTGCGGTGCGGACCAAGGAGCCGACCGCCAGGCTGGCCGAGCGCCTGGGCGAGGGAGGCGCCCGCATCCTCTCCGTCACCGTGTCGGAGGGCGCCGGGCGCTGGAACGTGAGCTTCGGGCGTCGGGGGCAACGACCCGAGGCGTTGCCGGCCCGAACCGACGCGGTGGTCGGCGTCGACGTAGGGGTGCGCTCGCTGGCCGTCGTCTCCACCGGCGAGGTGGTGGCCAACCCGTGGCCAACCCCAAGCACCTGTCCCGCTACGCCCGGCGGATGGCCCGGTTGGGACGCCGGCCCAGCCGTGCCCTCAACGCGGCCCGCAACCTGGCCGGCCTCGTCGAGGCCGTCACCGGTACCGCCGCTGCGGCGGTAACCGGCCGAGGCGACGCCCCGGCGAACGGCCGGGGAGACGAGAGGGTTCATAGGCTCGCCCAGGTGGTCCTCGCTCAACCGTCAAGACGGCACCAGCCCGACTGGGCCGGATAGGACCGTCACCGCCACCCAGCAACGGGTGGCTCCGGAGCCCATCCTCATCGGAAGTGACCGATGAGACAGATTTCGGAACGGCTCGGACGGCGTCAGCGGGGAGCCTTGCCGAGAGCCCCATCGACGTCCATACTAAGACGAGCGTTGCTTCGTTGACTCTGTTGGGGTCTTCACCAGCGTGAACACTCAAAATTCAGTAAACGAAGCAACGCTCGCCTTGGTACAACGGGTACCTTCGACGCAGCGCTGTCCACAACTATGCTCGGAGGAAACCGCCGATGATCAAGTACATCGGGTCCAAGCGCCGGCTCGTACCCGTGTTGGGTGACCTTCTCGAGTTGTCAGGAGCGGAGACGGCGCTGGACCTGTTCACCGGGACGACTCGGGTGGCACAGGAGTTCAAGCGCCGCGGCGCGCATGTGACCGCCGTCGACACCGCCCGCTATTCGGGGGTCTTCTCTCAGTGCCACATTGCCACGGATGCCGCTGTCGTGGACAAAGAGGATCTGAGTGACGCTCTCCGTTACCTTGCCGGCCTGCCCGGCCAGCCCGGATACTTCACGGAGACGTTCTGCGTGCAGTCGCGGTACTTCCAACCGTTCAACGGCGAACGAGTGGACGCCATCCGTGACACCCTCGAGACGGACTTCAAGGGCCACTTGCTCTACCCCATCCTCCTTACCAGCCTGATATACGCAGCAGATCGAGTCGATTCCACCACGGGCGTGCAGATGGCGTACGTAAAGGAGTGGGCACCTCGGTCGTTCAATGAGCTGGACCTAAGGGTTCCCGAACTGTACTCAGGTGCCGGACGGGCGGTGAGGGCGGATGCGTGCCAGGTGGCGGCCGAACTGCCGAAGGTCGACGTCGCCTACCTCGATCCTCCATACAACCAGCACCGCTACTTCACTAATTACCATATATGGGAGACGCTCGTCGCCTGGGACGCCCCCGAGCACTACGGCATCGCGTGCAAGCGAATCGACAGTCGTGACCCGTCTACCAAGAGCGTGTTCAATGCTGCCCGAGAGATGGGTAACGCTCTTCGCCAACTTGTCGCCGACGTTCAAGCCGAGGTGCTAATCCTCTCCTACAACAACGAATCGTGGGTTGCGCTCGAAGATCTGGTTGAGGTGTGCTCGATGTGTGGCCATGTTGGCGTGCTCGCTTTCGACTCAAAGCGGTACGTAGGTGCGCAAATCGGCATCTTCAACCCGAGCGGCGATAGAGTGGGCCAGGTCTCGCACCTGCGGAACCTCGAATATGTGCTTGTTGCGGGCCCTAAGGATCGCGTCACTGCAATGACCGGTCCGTATGACGGCTGCACTGCACTGCACCCAGCCGGCAGGCTTCGCTCTTCTAACTTCTAACGGTTGGCGGTGCTGAATAGGAGAGCGGCGCGCGCCCAGCGCCCAGCCGCGTCGCAGGACTGGCTGGCGCGCCGGCCTCCCTCAATTATTGACCTCGCTCCGCTGATCGAGGGACCCGTGAGTCCCTCGATCGTGCGTGGCCCGGCGCCCGGGATGACGACGATGCCGACGACCAGCGTGTAGACGGGCTCCTCGGGAGCCGTTGAGGTAGGCCGCAGCCCTTCCTTGCCCCGAGGGCTGTCCGTGGCCATGTAAAAGTACCCACTGGTGGCCAAGTCGAAGTTTCCAGTGGTGGCCGGTTTCGGTCCCCCACTGGTGGCCAGGCAAAAGTCCCCGCCCCTCGCTGAGCATCCACCACCTGTGCCCTCCGGGCGGTGACGGTGTCGGTGCCAATCCGCACCG
>JBOGGP010000093.1:0-9078 GCA_050744105.1 Acidimicrobiales bacterium | reverse complement strand
GCTGAGTACTGCGCCTGGGTGACCCCCGCCGGCAGGGTGCGGGGGGGGCCGCTCTGGGGTGGCTGGGTTCGGCTCGATGCCGCAGGTGCCGAGCCGGCCCCAGGGGCGGAGGTGGAGGTGGTCTGGCGGCGGGCGCCGGGACGGGCGAGAGCACTGGCCGGGATCCCGTGGGCAGTCAGGCACGAGTCGTAGGCGGCCAGGGCGGCCTGGCGACCGGCCGCCGTCGCCGTGGGGGTCGAGGTGGTCGAGGTGGTCGCCGTCGCCGACTTCCCCCCGCCGCCGCAGGCGGCGAGGCCGACCACCAGGGCTGTCATCCCCGACAGGACGAGCGTCTTGGTCGGGGTGGCCATCTTCAGAAGTGAAATCGCCGCTCCTGAAGCCAGCATGTGAGATGGTTGAGACGGGGCTGAGACTTGCCGGCGGGCACGGCACCGGAGCGGTTGGGGCGGGGGCACTAGGCTCGCATTTCAGCCAACGTTCAGGGGGCTGCGTTAGACAACGCCCGTCCCATTCCCGTGGTCTTCAAGCCCCCGAAGCAGTGGAGAGTCCCGCATGCGCATCCTGGTCCTCGGCGGCGACGGATATCTGGGCTGGCCGACGGCCATGCATCTGAGTGCGGCCGGCCACGACGTGGCCGTGGCCGACAACTTCGTCCGGCGAACCTACGACGACGAGCTGGGGGTATCGAGCCTGGTCCCCATCGCCCCGCTGCACGAGAGGGTCGAGACCTGGGCCGACCTGACCGGGCGCTCGATCCGGGTGTACCCGGGCGACCTGTGCGACGCCTCGTTCGTGCACGCCATGGTGGCCGACTACCGGCCCGACACCATCGTCCACTTTGCCGAGCAGCGCTCGGCCCCATATTCGATGCTCGACCAGAAGCACGCCGTGTACACCCAGACCAACAACGTGGTCGGTAACCTCAACGTGCTCTACGCCATCGCCGACATCGACCGCGACATCCACCTGGTCAAGCTGGGCACCATGGGGGAGTACGGCACCCCCAACTTCGACATCGAGGAGGGGTGGCTCACCCTCACCCACAAGGGCCGGACCGACACCGTCCTCTACCCCAAGCGACCGGGGTCCTTCTACCACCTGTCCAAGGTCCACGACAGTCACAACATCGAGTTCGCCTGCCGGATCTGGGGACTGCGGGCGACCGACCTCAACCAGGGAGTGGTCTACGGTGCCGACACCGACGAGACTGCGCTCCACCGCCGCCTGGCCACGCGCTTCGACTACGACGGGGTCTTCGGCACCGTCCTCAACCGGATGGTCATCCAGGCCGTGCTCGGCCATCCCCTGACCGTCTACGGCGCCGGGGGACAGACCCGGGGGCTCATCAACATCGTCGACACCGTGGAGTGCGTCCGGATCAGCGCCGAGAGCCCGGCGGAGCCGGGCCAGTTCCGGGTGTTCAACCAGTTCACCGAGCAGATGTCGGTGCGCCAGATCGCCAGCACCGTCGCCACTGCCTACCCGGGGCCCTGCACCGTCGAGGAGATCGACAACCCCCGAGTGGAGGCCGAGTCCCACTACTACCGGGCCGCGCACACCGCCCTCCTCGACCTCGGCCTGGTGCCACACCTATTGAACGAGACGCTCATCGACTCCATCTTCGCCGTGGTGGAGCGCAACAAGAGCCGGGTGAAGGCCAGCGCCATCAGGCCCACCGTGCGGTGGAGGGCCACCTCGAGCGAGCTGGCGTGGACCAGGTAGCGGTCCGCTGGTCCGCCGGCGTGGGAGCGGTGGCCGGCGGTGCCGGCCGGCGCCGCCGGGCCGAGGCCGCCCAGCCGGTGACGGCCGCTGCCGCGCAGGAGGCGGCCGACGCCTTTCTCGCCGCCCACCCGCCGGGGGACGGCGCCCCCCTGGCGGTGGTGATACCTGCCTACGACGAGGAGGGCACCATCGGCCAGGTCGTGGCGTCGGTGCCGGCCGAGGTGGCGGGCCTGGCGACCGAGACCATCGTGGTGGTCGACGGGGCCCGGGACGCCACCGCGGCAAGGGCGCTCGAGGCGGGGGCCCTGGTGTGCGACGTAGCGGTCAACCGGGGCCAGGGGGCGGCGTTCCGCCTCGGCTACCAGCTGGCCCGGTCCCGAGGCGCCCAGGTGGTGGCCACCCTGGACGCCGACGGCCAGTTCGACCCGTCCGAGCTCCCCCGGGTCGTCGGCCCGGTCGTCGCCGGAGAGGCAGACCTGGTTAACGGGTCCCGCCGGCTGGGCACCGACCTCACCACCGACCCGGTGCGCCGGACCGGAGTGGTGGTCTTTGGCGCCCTGGTCAGCGTCCTGATCCGCCAGCGCATCACCGACCCAGCCTGTGGTCTGCGGGCCATGCGGGCGGAGGTGACCGCCCGGGTCACCCTCGACCAGCCCCAGTACCAGTCGTCGGAGCTCCTGATAAGCAGCGCGCTGGCCGGGTTCCGGGTGGTGGAGGTGCCGATCACCATGAGCCGGCGCCGGTCGGGCACTACCAAGAAGGGCGGCAACCTCCGCTATGGGGCCCGGTTCGCCCGGGTCATCCTGGCCACCTGGCAGCGTGACTGGGGCACCTCGGCACTCGCCCCGCCCCCCCCGGCGAAGATCACCGTTTCGTAGACGGCGAACTTGGCGACGAAGAGCACCCCTGAAACAGCCAGGTACGCGCCGGTGACCAAGGCGACGCGCAGGTCGTGGGAGAGGTGACGGGTCGCCGCGCTGGCCCACCCAGTCACCAGGGAGGAGCAGACCAGGACGGCAGCCGAGATCGCCGCGTAGCCGACGAGCTCGCGCCGCACGTCGGGGCGCCCGGTCCGCCTCCACGTCCAGCGCCGGTTGAGGACCCAGTTGGGGATGGCGCCGGCCAGGAAGCCGACGACCGACGAGACGGTCGTGCCCACCCCGCCGGCGTAGAAGGCGGCGAAGGCGACCTGGCTCGACGCCGCCGCCACCACAGATCCAATGGCGTAGCGGGTGGCCCGCCCGGCCAGGGGCGACCGGCGCAGGGAGGCGTGGTGGAGACGGGCGGGCAGGCGGGTGAGCCTACCGGGCGCTGGCGGCAGCGGGCCATGGTCGCCCTGCCCCTGGCCCTGGCCCTCGTCCACATTGCCCTGGTCTGGCCCCGCTACCACGTCGGATCATTCGACGACGACGCCAACTACATACTGGCGGCCCGGGGCCTGCTCCACGGTTCCGGCCTGACCGGCCTGATCGGCGGAGGGCGCCCCCTGGTCGGTTACTACCCGCCCGGCTTCCCGGCCCTGCTGGCGCCACTGGTGTGGCTCTTCGGCCACCAGACGGTGGCCCTGCGGCTGCTGTCGACGGTTGCCGTCGCCGCCTTGTTTCCCTTGACCTGGTGGTACCTCGGGAGGCACCGGATGGGCGACTGGGCCCGCGTCGCCGTCCTCGTCCTCCTTGCCCTCGACCCCGTGCTGGCCACCTACGGGTCGATGGTGATGGCCGAGGCGCCGTTCCTGGTGCTGCTCATCGCCTGGCTCGCCGTCGCCGAGCGCTGGGACCGGGCGCCGGCGGGGAAGGCGGGGGCACTGTCCCGGTATTGGCCTGCAGCGGCCACCGTGGTGGCCGGCGCCGGCCTCGTCTGGCTAAAGCAGGCAGGCCTCGGCCTGGTCGTCGGCCTGGTCACGTGGCACCTGTGGCGCCGCCGGCCGTGGCGCGCCGCGCTGACGGCGGCGGGTACTGCGTTGCTGCTCGCCCCCGTGCTCGTGGCTCGCGCCGGCGCGGGCATCCCCATGGCCGGCGCCCGCTACTCGAGCGAGCTGGGCACCTTCTACCAGGGTGGCGCGGTCCACCGCCTCCTCCACACCCTGCCGTCCGGCCTCGCCCACCTGCTGGTGGCCGCCTTTCCCCAGTCGATCATCCCTTCGGGGGTGTCGCCGCTGCCGGCGTCGGGGCCCGTGGCGGCTGTGCTCAGCGCCTGGGGTTGGTCCGTGCCGGTGTTCTGCGCGGTCGGCGCCGCCCAGTGGTGGCGGCGCGGCAAGGGTGGCCTGGCCGCCGTCTCCGTCGCCGTCTACCTCCTGGAAGTGGCGGCCTACCCCTTCGTCAACCAGCGCCGGGTGATCCTGGTCCTGCCGGTGGTGGCGGCCTGGTACGTGGTGGGGGCGGGCTGGGTCCTTCGGGGGGGCCTGGCCCTGGTGCGCCGGAGGGTGACCCTGTCCCGCCCCGCGGCGCGGGGCGGGGCGGCTGTCGCTGCGGCACTGCTGGTGGTGGTGCCCCAGGTCGCCCAGATCCGGCGCGACTACCTCTTCCCCGGAACCCTCAGCAGCTCAGCCCCCCGGGGGTCGCCCTACATGGCCCTGCTGGCCCGGCTCGGCCGCCCGAGCGATGTGGTGGAGAGCGACTACCTCTCCACGACGGCCCTCTACAGCGGCCACCTCACCCAGTCCACGGCCTTCTCGCGCACCAACTCCTTCATGGGTCAGGAGGTGTCCTGCGTGCCCTCGGACGAGCTGGCCGCCCTGGAGGCAGACCGGGCCGCGTTCCTGCTGACCGCGGCGGTCAACAGCCCCGACCACATCGACAGCCAGTGCCTGCTCTCGGTGGCCTCCTCCTCGCCCTCTGCGGTCCGCCTCCTCCGGACCGGCGTGGACGACGCATCGGTCTTCGAGCTGGTCGGGCCGGGCACCGTGCACCCCCACCTCACCGACGTGCTGCCGGGCGCCAGCCTCGTCTCCGAGGGCCCCGTTGTGTCGACGCCCCTGCCCCGGCAGGGGCCGGTCAAGGCGACCAGGCCCCGGTCCGACCCGGGGGCGTCGGTGGTCGGCGGGGTCGTCGTCCCCCCGCCCCCGCCGGAGAGGCCCAGCCTCGGGCTGCGCGCTCCCACCAGGGGCGGCCGGGCCACCTTCACCTGGTCGTGGCCGGCGCCGGTCGACATCACCCAGCTAAGCGTCGGCCAGGCGGGGGCCACCACGACGTCGGGCGTCGAGGTCGACGAGCTGCGCCCCGGCGCCGGCTGGGTGGTCGTCTCGGCCGTCAGGGGGGCGGTGGGCGACCCCCCCGATGCCAACGCCGGCGCCGGTGGCGCTGCGGGGGCCGGGCTGGGGGCGGGGTTCGTCCTGAGCACGACTCCGGGACGGGGCGTCGCCGCGTCCGCCGTCCGGGTGATCGTCGAGGGGGGCGGGACGGCCCAGGTGTCCGACGTCGTGGCTCTCGGGCCGGGCCCGGCGCCGGCCGCAGTCCGGCCGGCGGGCCCGTAGCGGGCTGCGGGACCGGGCCGGAGCGACTCGGCGGGCACCACTCCGGGACTGGAACCTCCGCGGGGACGGAGCCACCACGCCACAGGATCGGAGCCCGGCCGGGCGGCACGGCGGCCATTAGAGTTGGCCGACGCGTCCAAGGACGGGCAATCCGACCTCTGACCTTGCACGTACCAAGGCAGTTGGGAAACTGAGGCAGTTGGGAGACTGAGGCAGTTCGGAAAGGAGGCAAAGGTGTGGGGGCAGGGTCGCGACATCGTTGGAGCGTGCTGTCCATCCCTCGACCCGGCCCGGGCGATGGCGTCGAGAAGGCGAGAGCCGCCCCGGTCGCGTGGCCGATCGCCGCGGGGGTCATGGTGGCCAAATTCGCATTCGCGCTGGCGACATCGGGGGTACTCGGGCTACACCGCGACGAGTTCTATTACCTCGCCAGTGGGCGGCATCTGTCCTGGGGCTACGTTGACAACCCTCCGCTGGTGCCGTGGATCTACGCCGGGGTCAATGGCCTGCTGGGCCATTCGGCGCTGGCCCTTGGCATGGTGCCCGCGCTGTGCGGCGCCGCCTACATCCTCGTCGCCGTCCTGCTCGTCGCCGAGGTCGGCGGGGGCCGGTCGGCTCAGCTCCTCGTCGCCGCCGCTGCCGCCCTCGGCCCGGTGTACCTCACCACCGCCCACTTTCTCTCCACCGTCGACATCGAGCTGCTGGCCGCCGGTACGGCCACCTGGCTGATCATCCGCCTGATCCGCACCGGCCAGGACCGGCTGTGGCTGGCCGTTGGCGCGGTGGTGGGCGTAGGCCTGCTGGACAAGTACACCCTCGGCCTGTGGCTCGCCGCGGCCATCGCCGGCCTCCTGATCGCCGGGCCCCACCGGGCACTCCTCACGCCCTGGGCCGGCGCCGGCGCGGTGGTCGCCGCCGCTCTTGTGGCCCCCAGTCTGGCGTGGCAAGCCCAACACCACTGGGCGATCCTCACCTTCACCAGCAACCTGGCCAGGGACAACGGGACCAGCGACCGGGTGCAGTTCCTCCCCTTGCAGCTGGGCATCGTCACCCTGGCCGGCACGGTCGCCTGGGTCTCGGGCGCCCGTCACGCCTGGAAGGGCCAGGCGAGGTGGCTGACCATCGGCTTCCTGCTGAGTGCCGTGGTCCTGCTCGTGGCCGGGGGCAAGGCCTACTACCTGGCCGACTGGTACCTGCCGCTCCTCGGCGTCGGCGCCGCCCACGTGGAAGCGGCGTGGGCCCCCCGCGGCCGGCGGTGGCTATTGGGAGCGGTGGTCGTCACTGGGCTGGTCAGCCTGCCCTTGTTTACGCCGGTCCTCCCGGCCTCCGCCACCGTCGCGCTCGGTCTGGACAAGGCCAACAACGACCTGGGCGCCATGCTCGGGTGGTCCCACGTCGCCGGTCAGATTGCGACGGTCGACCATGCCCTTCCACCGGCCGAACGTCCGGGCGCCATCATCCTGACCCAGGACTACAGCGAGGCCGGAGCGGTCGACCTCTACGCGACTCGCCTCGACATTCCGAACGCGATCAGCGGTCACAACTCCTACTGGCCGTGGGGATACGGGTACCCTCGCGCCGACGCAGCCGTGATCGCCGTCGGCATCGACGCCGCCCTGCTGAACCGGGACTGGAGCTCTGTCACCCGCGTCTCCACGCTCGGGCGGGACTCCACACCCGTCGATCCGCAGGAGCGGGGCACCCCCATCTACCTCTGTCGCACCCAGCGAGTCCCATGGGCCACGATCTGGCCCACGCTGCGTCACTACGACTGATCGCGTGTCATGGGCCATCCCGGCGCCGGGCGCGTAGTCGACGGCGCTCGTCAAGGTGTCAGCCGCCGATCCCTCGCCAGCGGTGACCACTGAAACTAGCCCCTAGCCTCCCCTAGCCTCCCCTAACCTCTCTATGGCCTCTAGTGCAGCTCCACCAGGCGCTTCCCCGAGCCGGAGTCGCCCGAGCCGGCGTCCTCGAACAGCCGGTGGCGCAGCTGGCGCTTGAGCACCTTGCCCGCCGGGTTGCGCGGCAGGGGGCCGTCGATGCGCCAGATCCGCACCGGGACCTTGAACTCGGCCAGCACCGACTGGACCTGGGCTTGGAGCTCGCCGGCAGACGCGTGGGCCCCGGGGTGCAACTCGACGACGGCTCCCACCTCCTCTCCCAGCAGGTGGTGGGGGATGCCGACCACGGCGGCGCCGGCGACCGCCCGGTGCTCGCACAGGGCCGCCTCGATCTCCACGCAGTAGACGTTCTCGCCGCCCCGGATGAGCACGTCCTTGACCCGGTCGACGATGTGGACGAAGCCGTCGAGGTCGATGCGGGCAACGTCGCCGGTGTGGTGCCACCCGGCGCCGAAGGCGGCGGCGGTCGCACCCGGGCGGTTCCAGTAGCCCTTGACCACCCCCGGGCCCCTGACCCACAGCTCCCCCGGGTCCCCCGCCGGCAGCTCCTGGCCGAGGCTGTCGACCACCTTGAGCTCCACGGTGGGCAGGGGCAGGCCCACACTGGTGGGCTTCGCCCGGCAGTCGTCGCCGTGGTTGACCGTCACCAGGGCGGAGGTCTCGGTTAGGCCGTACCCGTTGGTGGGCTCGGCCGCCGGCAGGTGGGCGCCGATGGCGGCCACCAGCGCAGGAGGCGCGGGTGCCCCCCCGTAGCTGACGTGGCGGACCGAGGTGGTGTCGCGCCGGGCCAGGTCGGGATGGTCGAGCACCTCGCAGACCATGGAGGGCACCCCCCCGAAGCTCGTCACCCCCTCCGACTCGATCAGCTCCAGGGCCGTGCCGGCGTCCCAGCGGCTCATCATCACCAGCGTTCCCCCGGCCAGGGTGCAGGAGACGAGGAACGAGTGGCATCCGGTGGCGTGGAACAGGGGAACCGACAGCAGCAGGATGTTGGGCCCGGCCGCAGCGGGGTCCTGCCCCGTCCGCAGGGCCTCCCGGGCGGACAGGTAAAGCAGGTTCATCGGGTTGGAGCAGATGTTGCGCTGTGACCCGAGGGCGCCGAGGGGCCGGCCGGTGGTCCCCGAGGTGTAGAAGATGGTGGCGTCGTCGTCGGGGCCCACCTCGACGGCCGGCAGCCCGGCGTCGCCCTCGTCGCCGTCCCCTCCGACCAGCGCGCCGAAGGCCAAGCGTTCCCGACCGCCCGCGCCCGGGCGATCCCCGGGCTCGCCGGCCACGATCACCGTCCGCAGGGAGCCCAGCCCGGCCCGGTGGGGCGCCAGGCGGGCCTCGCGGGCCGGGTCGCACACCAGTACCGAGGTCCCCGAGTCGGCGATCCCGTAGGCCAGCTCCTCGCCGCTCCACCAGGCGTTGAGGGGCACCACGACCGCTCCGGTGCTGGCCGCCGCCCAGAAGGCGATCACCCACTCCGCGCAGTTGGCCATGGCGATGGCCACCCGGTCGCCGGGCCGCACCCCCAGCTGGGCCCGCAGCACCCGGCCGGCGCCGGCGGCGGCTCGGAAGTGCTGCTCGTAGGTCATGCGCCGGCCCTCGTGCACCAGGTAGGTCGTGGCGCCGTGGCGACGGCTGTCCGCCAGGATCTGGGGCAGGGAGGTGGGGGCGTGCTTCCAGGTCCTGGTGGGCCTCCCGACGGGCAGGCCGGCGCCGCCACCTACCGTCGCCGGCGCCTCGGCGACCTCGAAGGGCGAGCCGGGGGCAGCGAGCGCGGCGGTCGCCTCCTCCCGGGACAATCCGTGCCGGGGACCGGTGCTGTCGGGGACGGTCATGGGCCAACCGTAGGCGCGGCCGGTCACCGGGCCGGCCGAAGTGCCGGGCAGGCCGAAGTGCCGGGCAGGCACTGAGGTCACTGGGCAGGCGGAGGTGAAAGGGGTCCCCCCGGCTGGCCGCCTCTGGGGTGCCATCCAGGCCCGGGGCGGGCGACGGAGC